>CAYIIH010000015.1:0-43331 GCA_964363225.1 uncultured Verrucomicrobiota bacterium
GCTCAAATCTCACCGCCCGCTGGCGTCGGCAATGTCAAAATGAGAATTGCTGCTCTGGCGTTACGATGGCTTGAGTTTGACCAACATTTTCACCAACCGTTTCCGAATAGCGCGTGGTCTCTGGATCGACAAAGACGATACGGTTTGGACTGGGACGGACACGGGAGTGTATCGCTGGGATGGAACTCGGCTCGATCACTTCGGAGAACAAGACGGGTTGCCTGCGGGTATTTGGATTGCGCGCTTGGTTCGTGGTCCGGATGGAGTCCTCTGGGCGGGGGCCTTCGCGGGTGGGTTCCAGAAGGGTGAACTGCTGAAATACGACGGGAAAAAGTTCACGCGGCTCTTGGCCAGCCTCGGTTTGGGAGATGCGGCCGTCGGCGAAATTTTTCCATCCGCCGACGGAACGATTTGGGTGGCGACGGGAGACGGCCTTGTGCATTTGCAGAACACGAACGTAATTCGTTTTACCAAGGCCGATGGATTGGGGAACTCCACAGGGGAGGGCGTAAAGGTCACGCCTGATGGTCATGTATGGTTTGCGACGTTTGGCGGCGTGTCACATTACGACGGCACAGCTTGGGCGAACCTCGATACGAGAGATGGCTTGGTGGACAACACGGTGGCGTCGGTGTACGCCGGCGATCACGGTGAGATGTGGTTTGGAGGGGACGGCGGCCTTTCGCGCTACCGGCCGAATAACGTGGCCCCCATTGCCAAACTCCTTGGCGTGCGGACGGAGAAACTGCACACGAACTTGATTTCTCTCCCTCAGTTCACGACGGGCACGCGGATGACGCTGCTTTTCGATTCGATCGATTTGAAAACCGTTCCGGAAAAGCGCCAATTTCGCTGCCGCGTCGTATCGGGGGTGAAAACGGCCGAGCAACTTGGAGGCACGCGCGAGTCTCCGGAATTCCGCAATTGGCTGCCACCAAGCAAAGAGACGCAATTCGAGTGGACGCCACCCGAGCCAGGAACCTACACCTTCGCCGTCCAAGCCATTGACCGTGATTTGAATTACTCGATACCGGTGACGCTGGCCTTCACAGTGGTGGCGCCGTGGTACGCCAATGCGTCTGTGCTTTATCCGGGCAGCGGAGCCATCATCGCATTGTTGGGCCTGACCGGTTTCTCGACGGCGCGTTATCTAAAGAAGCGCCGGGAAGCCCAGCGTCTGCGTGAGCGTTTATTCGAAGAGGAACAGAAAGCGCGGCAGGCGGCGGAGGACGCAGCGCTGGCGTTGGCCGCCAAAAACACACAGGTCGAAGCAGCACGGCAGAGCGCGGAAGAAGCCAATCAGGCCAAGTCACAATTCCTCGCCAGCATGAGCCACGAATTGCGCACGCCGCTCAACGCGATCATTGGTTACTCGGAAATGGTGCAGGAGGAATTGGAAGAAATGGGCGACAAGGCGCTCGTGCCCGATCTGCAGAAAATCCAAGCCGCGGCCAAGCATCAACTTGGACTGGTGAACGACATTCTTGATTTGTCCAAGATCGAAGCGGGCAAAATGACGTTGTTCATCGAGGAGTTCGACGTTGCCGAGCTGGTCCATGATGTCGCTTCCACGGTGCAACCGCTGGTGGCAAAGAATTCCAATCGGCTCGAAGTCGATTGCCCATCAGACATCGGCACGATGCGCGCCGACCAGACGAAGGTGCGGCAGACGCTGTTTAACCTGTTGAGCAATGCCAGCAAGTTTACAGAGAAAGGGACGATCCGGCTGGAAGCGAGTCGGGTAGCGCCCGCCTCCGGCGGGTGGGCTGAGGCGTCTCGACTCAGCCACGAACGCGAGGATACGTCCGCCCTTTCATCGGTGGACGCGCCAGCTTCCGGCGGGGACGCTGGAAGCGACCGGCGGGACGCCGGTGCTACCCTTCAGTTCCGGGTTAGCGACACCGGCATTGGGATGACGCCTGACCAACTGGTCAAACTCTTTCAAGCTTTCACGCAAGCCGATGCCTCCACGTCGAAGAAATACGGCGGCACGGGTTTGGGCTTGGCCTTGAGCCGCAGGTTCTGCCAGCTCATGGGCGGGGACTTGACGGTGACGAGCGAGTTTGGAAAAGGATCGACTTTCACGGTCACGCTTCCCGCTCAAGCGCCAGAGTCTGTGGCCGAGCGATGAGTTTCAAAACTCGAAATCCACTTTGCAAATACGCCGAATCGTGAGTACACTGTTCGCCATGATTACGGAAACGTTGGGAAAGACGCTTACCTACGAAGAAGAACGGGGGAAACCTATGCCGAGCTTTAATCATGGCGCCATTCAAGCGAATCTCATCGGGGAGTTTATCCGGCAGCGTGAGTTTCGCGTCTGCAGTGAGTTGACCCTGGAGCTTGGAGGCCAGTCCTACACCCCGGACTTGAGCCTGTACCGCCGCCAACCGTTGGATTTGCGGCACGATGTGATCCGGCATGCCGAACCGCCGTTGGTGGCCGTGGAGATTTTTTCACCGACGCAGGGCTACCAAAGCGTGATGGACAAAGTGGATGTTTATCTGCGGAACGGCGTGAAAAGCTGTTGGGTGGTGTCTCCTCCCCTCCACACCATTACGATATTCGGACCGGGCGGCCAGGAGGAGATTGTTCACTCCGGCGTGGCGAAAGACGCAGCCACCGGCCTCACGGCGGACTTGGCGGCGGTCTTTTCATAGACGCACCGGCGTAACCAAGCCGCGCTTCAGGAATCCGCTCGTTTCTCACTCCTGCCGCAACTACCAGACCGTGGCTGCGCTGGAATGAGCCTCCTGACGTCGGCTGCTACACGGTTGAGAATCGGGTGGGTTTCTCACTGTCGTGGGTTTCTTACTTGGATTTCCGAGGTAACCAGATATAGTGACGGCATGAAAACACCATTTCTGCTCCTCGTGTCGGCTTGCGTCATTCTAGTTGGTTGCAGCAAAAAGGAGACAGCCCCGGCGCCGACACCAACCAATGCCCCGGCCGCCAGCGGGAATCCAATCACCGCTCCGGTCGATTACCTGGGAGCCGTTGCCAAGGCCAAAACCGTCGCCGAGAAAACCATCGATACTGCCGCCTTGAAGCAGCACATCCAGCTTTTCTACGCGCAGGAAGGACGTTTCCCCAAGGATCTAAACGAACTGGTGAAGGAAAAGTACATTCCCAGCCTGCCGCCGGCCCCGCACGGCATGAAGTTCAGCTATGACGCCGCCAAAGGCGAAATCAAAATCGTGCCGCAGTAGCCCTTGGATATTGAACAGAAAGAGGATGGCGGCGCCGATGAAAAAGACCGCGCTCAGGGCGGCTTCCAGCACCTGGATGAAATTGGCCCAATCCTGAAGGTGCGGCAAATCCAGATTCGCCAGCATGCTCAGGAAAATGGCGATCATGGCCGCCACCAGCAGCAGCATCCCGGCCCGCAACGGCAAATGAGGCTTTTGAATCCAACTGGTGCGTTCGACCGCCTCGTTGGAGACGCGGAGCAACTCCTCGGACAGCTTGCCGAGCCCGGAGCCGGGAAACCGCTCCTGAATGCGATTCCGCAGCGCTTGGGCTGTGGAAACGATTTTCTGTGAATCCAAATGCCGGTACATGATCCGCGGATGGAGAGTTGGGAGCCGAGCGTGGCGAGTCAAATCAATTTGCAGATCAATTTGCATCCTAAATTCTCTTTGCCCGGCCCCGGTTTCTGCTACCGTGGCGGCCATGGACTTGAATGCGTTGCTCGATGGACTGGTGCTCTACCTCTGTTTCATCCCCGTCCTCACTTTTCATGAGTTTGCTCATGCCTGGGTGGCCTGGAAATGCGGCGACGATACGGCCCGCTTGCAGGGACGAGTGTCGCTCAATCCCGTGGTCCACATGGAATTGATCGGCACCGTGGTGCTGCCGTTGCTGGGCATCGGTTTGAGTCTGGCGGGCTCGCAACTGGCCAGTTTCATCATCGGCTGGGGAAAACCCGTTCCGGTCAACATCTTCAACCTGCGCCAGCCCCGGCGGGACGACACCCTGGTCGCTTTGGCCGGGCCGGCCATGAACGTGCTGCTGGCCATTGTGCTCATGGCCGGAGCAAAGATCGGGGTGCTGTTGCACTCCGAAATCCTCATCAAAACAGCGGTGACTTTGATTCAAGTCAGCCTTTTCCTGTGCTTTTTCAATCTATTGCCCATTCCGCCATTGGATGGTTCGCACGTAGTTAAAAACGCCATTGGCATGAGCTACGAAACGTATTGGCGTCTGGCCCAGTATGGCTTTCTCATGGTCATTGTGGCCATTCAATTTCCTTTCATCCGCCAGGCTTTGTCCGTGGCGACCATGCTCACCTTCCACGGGATCGCCCGCCTGTATGGAATAGGAGGCGGTTGAGCGCGGCCAGACGGCTCGCGAAAGTCGCTGAGGTGTTGGCCGGCGAGGAAAACCGCCATGCGTCCGCCGCAACGTCACAGAAAAAGCCCCCGCGAACCACAATCTCCAGCGAACGATGTTGACGCCAGAGAGCAAGGGTGTTACAAAACCTGACCATGAGGAAAATGATCTTTCTCGTTGCTTGGTTGCTCTTGTCTCTCCACACCCATGCTGCGGGTTCAGACTTGTTGGATTCCAACTTTGTTCCCCCGGCGATTGATGGCGCGATTTGGGCCGTTGCGCCCGACGGCGATGGGAAAGTGGTCATTGGAGGCGGATTCAACACGGTCGGAGGCTTGGCACGGCATGGCATCGCACGGCTCAATTCCGACGGCACGCTGGATTTGAGCTTTGATCCGGGCACCGGGATTTCCGGAACGAACGTGCCGGTCGTCAAAGCCATCAAGGTTTTGGCGGGGGGCGCGATTTTGATTGGCGGAGATTTTGCCGGGGTCAACGGGTTGCAGGCCGGCGGCATTGCGCGACTGCTTCCCAGCGGCACGCCGGACAGCGCGTTTGTGACCGGGACCGGCGCTGTGGTTCGATTCACCTTGGAGCCAGGGACTCCCGGAGGAGTCAATGCTTTGGCGGTGTCTCCGGATGGCAAGATCTACGTCGGAGGGCGTTTCACTCATTTCGACGGGCAAGTCCGGATTGGCTTGGCCAGGCTCGATGCGAACGGGAGCTTGGAGAGCAGCTTTGCGCCAATCCTCAACGCCTATCCAGGAAGAGTGGCTGTGAATGCCTTGGAAATGGCGGGACAGAATGTGCTCGTGGGGGGCATGTTCTACTCGACGTCGGGCGCGATCATCAAATCTTTGGTCCGATACCAAACCACTGGGACTGTGGACGCCGGCTTTAATGCTAATATTGAGGAGTATTATCCCTGGGATCAAGAGCACCAAGTTGTGGCGAGTGTGACGGCTCTTGCGATCGACGCCAACGGTAATATCGTTCTGGGTGGAAGCTTCAATCGGGCGGGGAGTGGAGTGCCTGGCGCTGGTTTATATCGCTATCATATCGCTCGCGTAACAGCCAGCGGCGCAGTGGATTCCCTGTTTGATCCTGGCTCGGGCATCGATGGCACCGTGTCGAGCGTAGCCGTTCAGCAAGACAGCAAGGTGATCGTGGCGGGAGATTTCACCCAAGTTAACGGAATGACGCGTCGGGGTCTGGCCCGACTGCATTCGAGCGGGAGTGTCGATGCGTCGTTTGATCCGGGTGCAGGTCCCAACGCGGAAGTCAAAGCCTTGGCCATTCAGGCGGATGGCCGCATTCTGATCGGGGGCAGTTTCACGAATGTTGCGGGTCAAAGCCGGAGCCGAATCGCGCGCGTCTTGGACAAGCCCGCCAGCGAGGATACCGTCCCGGTCATCCAACAGCCGCCGCGGGATGTGGTGGTCGCAGAAGGAGACAGGGCCGTTTTCCAGGTGGTCGCGAAGGGGCCGCAGCTCAATTATCAATGGTTTTTTGAAGGCAATCTTGTGGCAGGAGCCACCAACGCGGAGTTGGCTCTTCTGTCGTCTGCCCCAGGAGCGGCCGGTTCTTATCAGGTCAAAGTGAGCAATGAATTCGGAGTAGTGGAAAGCACGCCGGTCCGGTTGGCTATCTTGACCGTCGGTGAAGCGCTGGATGCGCCCCAACTAACTTGGACCACGTATAACACTGCAGGAGCCGGACTGTGGAAACCTCAGAAAGCTCAGAGTCACGACGGAGAAGATGCGTTGGAAGCACCGCTTTCACCACTCGGCGGCTTTGCTCCAGTGTCAGTAGTTGAGACGATGATCGCTGGCCCCGGCAGGCTGGCCTTCTGGTGGAAGAACACCGGGCCGTACAGCTCGAACTTTTTGACCCTCTATGTGAATGGTCAAGTTTTCTTCTGTACGAGCGCCGATTGGGAAGAACGATTCATCTCTTTGCCTTCAGGGCAAAACATCATCCGGTGGGAGTCCCTCAGAACATTCTCCAGCGCTGTGCAATTGCTCGATCAGGTCAGGATGATTCGGGAACCTCGAGTGACCGTGCTGGAATCTGCCGTCGTCAGCGGGAGCTTTCAAGCGAGATTCAACCTCGAGGGGACGCGCCCGCTCGGGATTTGGATGTCAACCAACCTATCGGCGGGCGGGTGGAGTCTCCTGACGAACTATGTGGAGTCGGTGAATCCATTGCTCTTCACCGATCCAACCGCCGGCCAAGATCGGCAGCGGTTCTATCGGTTCTCCCTGGAGTGACGGGACGGCCGCCAGCCCGCTTGTCACTGCAGCGACATTTCCGCCGCAGGGCTCGAAGCGGGCGCTTTGTCTTCGTTTCCGTAGCAGCGGACGTGAGTCCGCTCTAACTTTCTTCCGGTGAATAAGTGAGCGGACTCACGTCCGCTGCTACGGGCCGGGAAGTGTCGCTGTAGTGTTCTGAGAAAAATAAGACCAGCGCGCCGCAGCCGCAATCAAAGGTGATCGGTTCGGTCCTGGACTTTTTTGGGGCAGGGCCGCAAACAGGAAGGACCCCGCGAACGACAACGCCACTGAAAAAGGTTGTTTTCTCCGGGAGACTTCGTAGGCTTTTTTGTGGTATATGATGAAGACCTTTGCCCAATATGATTTCCCGGGGCGCCTCATTGCCGTGGAGGGGTTGGACGGCTCCGGCAAATCGACCCAGATATACCTGCTGAAGAAGTGGCTGGAGTTGCAGGGGGTGAAAGTATTCTTCAGCGAATGGAACTCCTCGGACCTGGTCAAGAACGCCACCAGCAAGGGAAAAAAACGCGAGTTGTTGACGCCTTCAACGTTCAGTTTGATTCACGCCACGGATTTTGCGGACCGGTATGAACGCCAGCTCGTGCCATTGCTTCGGGCCGGCTATGTCGTCCTGTGTGATCGCTACATCTTCACCGCCTTCGCGCGGGACACCGTGCGCGGTTGTCCGCCGGAATGGGTGCGTGGCATTTACAGTTTCGCGGCGCTGCCGGACTTGACCTTTTTCTTCAAGGCCAAGCTGGAGATCTCCTTGCAGCGCATTCTGGAGGGGCGGCCTCAATTGAAATACTTCGAGGCCGGGATGGACCTGCATTTGTCGAGCGACCCGTATGAAAGCTTCCGCATCTTCCAGGGCCGCATCCTGGAACAGTATCTGGCCATGAGCACGGAGTTTCATTTCCTGGTGATCGACGCCAATGATCGCATCGAGGCGCAACAATCGATTGTGCGCCAGTTGATTACATCCAAGATTGACCTGTCCAACTTCCTGACGGCAAAAAACTGATCCCTTTTTCCGATGACAGTCTCGTTCTGAATTTCAGCCATGAAACGCCCTCTCGCCAGCCGGACCTCGCGCCCCAAGCCGCGTCCGATCGTTGTCCCGGCGCCTTCTCCCAAGCGCTTTTATGGTCACGGCATCCCCGGTGTGCCGCTGGAGAAGTTGACCGGCAAATTGATTGTGGTGGAAGGCGCGGATGGCTCGGGCCGTTCCACGCAAATCGAGCGGCTGGTGCAATGGCTGGAAGGCAGCGGCCATGCCACCATTCAAGTGGGCTTGAAGCGGTCCACCCTCGTCAGCGATGAGTTGAATCAGGCGCAACAAGGCAATATTCTCAGCCGCATCACGTTGAGTCTGTTCTATGCCACGGACTTTGCCGACCAGTTGGAAAACATCATTCTGCCGGCGCTCAAGGCCGGTTTCATGGTTTTGGCCGACCGTTATATTTACACCTTGATGGTGCGCGACATGGTGCGGGGCATGGATGAGAACTGGCTGAGGAATCTGTATGGCATCGCCCTGGTTCCCGAGGCGGTTTTTTACCTGAACGTCTCGCCCGAAGAACTGGTCCAGCGCAATTTCGCCAAGAACCATGCCTTGGATTACTGGGAAAGCGGGATGGACCTGGGCTTGTCGCGCGACATGTTCGACAGCTTTTTGCAGTACCAGGCCCTGGTCGAAAAACAGTTTAAGCGGCTCCAAGCCACCTATGGCTTCACCATCGTCGATGGCCATCGGTCGGCGAACGAGATCAACGCTGAACTGCAAAAGAATATCGAATCGGTCCTGGCTGCCAAACAGTTGGAATGACCTGACCACGCCCAGTTTTATGTCTGAAACCAGCAGCAAACAGGAGTGCCTCGTCGGAGTCGATCTCGGCGGCACGAAGATTCTGGCCGGCGTCTTTTCGACCCAGTTGCGGTGTCTGGGCCGGACCAAGGCCAGCACCAAAGCGCAGCGCGGGCCGGACGCCGTCATCGAGCGGATTGGCCGCTGCGTGCAAGACGCGGTCGATGAATGCGATCTTGATATGAAGCAGGTCAAAGGGGTGGGCATCGGCGCCCCAGGCTCGGTTGATTTTGAATCGGGCAAGGTGATCATGGCCCCGAATCTTGGCTGGCAGAATGTGCCTCTGAAAAAGGACCTGGAGAAGATCATTGGCTTGCCCGTGTTTGTGGAGAACGACGGGACCATGTGCACGTTGGGCGTGCACACCTGCGAACTGGAATCCAAACCCCGAAGCATGATCGGCATCTTCATCGGCACGGGCATCGGCGCCGGATTAATCATCGAGGGAAAGTTGTACTCCGGGTTCAACGGGACCGCGGGCGAGATTGGGCACATGATTCTGGAAGTGGGCGGTCCCAAGTGCAACTGCGGCAATCAAGGCTGTTTTGAAGCCTTGGCCGGACGCCAGGCCATCTTTCGCAAAATCCAAAGCGCGGTCAAAGACGGCCAAAAAACCATCCTGACCGAAATGTTGGGCAACGACCTGAGCGACATGCGGAGCAATGACTTGCGCAAAGCCATCCGGCGCGGAGACAAACTCGTGGAGCGGATTGTGGAAGAAGCGGCCGAGTATATAGGCATCGCGGTTGCCAACGTGATCAACCTCCTGAATCCGGAAGTGGTCGTCCTGGGGGGCGGCCTCGTGGAAGCGCTGGAAGACGAAATGATGGCCATCATTGTGGAAACGGCGCACGATTATTCCTTGGGCGGCACCGACAAAGGCATTGACATTCGCGCCTCCAAACTGGGCGATGACGCCGGCATCAGCGGCGCAGCCGTCCTGGCCCGGCGCCATGCCAAGTGAGGTTTTCAACCGATCGGCGCGCCGTTTCATTCATCGCCCGGCACAGCCGCAGGACCCGCGCTTAGCCGGCGGTTTTAGAGAGAATCATTGGACAGGTTAGTCAATCCTCATACCACACTGAATATGCCTGGCCTCCGTCGCGCCGCCATCGACATCGGCACTAATTCCGTCAAGCTTTTGGTGGCTGAAGTTAATGGAGACACCGTCCGCCCGTTGCTGGAACGGAGCGAACAAACGCGGCTGGGGCGCGGCTTTTACGAGACGCACCGCCTGCAACCGGATGCCATCAGGCAAACGGCGCAGGTGGCAGCCGAATTTGCCGTGGCGGCGGCGGAATGGAAACCCGACTCGACCTGCGTCATTGCCACCAGCGCCGCGCGCGACGCGCTGAATCCATCGGATTTGCTGGAAGCGGTTCGGTGCGCCACCGGCCTGACCGTCCTCATCATTTCGGGCGAAGAAGAAGCTGACTGGGTCTTTCGCGGAGTGATCACGGATCCGGCTCTGGCACATCATCCGGTCTTGATCGTCGATGTGGGCGGCGGCAGCTCCGAGTTCATCCTCGGCACCAAATCCGTGCAATATTCCCGCCATAGTTTTCGTCTCGGAACCGTGCGGCTCCTGGAGCACCTCCAACCGGCGGACCCGCCCACGGCCGGAGATTGGGGGAAATGCGAGGCGTTCTTGGGCCGATTCCTCGACAAACAGATTCGTCCGCTCCTGGCCCCGGCCCTGCGCGCGCGCTCCGGCGAGCAGGTCCAGTTGGTTGCGACCGGCGGCACCAGCACGATTTTGGCCGGAATTCAACTGGCTTTGAGAGACTTCGACCGCGACCGGTTGGATGGCGCTGGGCTCACTCGAGAACAAGTCCGGCAACACCGGGCGCACCTTTGGAGCCTGCCCTTGTCCGAACGGAAGAAAATCATCGGACTCCCGGCCAAGCGAGCCGATGTCATCCTGATGGGCAGCGCCATTTTTGAGGCGGTCATGGAGCACCTGGATTTCTCCCGTCTGCGCGTCAGCACCCGCGGCCTGCGCTACGCCGCCGTGATGCAATGAACAGCCGTGGCGCGTTGGTTTCCGAAGCCGTCGGGACTGCTCCAAAGCTTTGATACTCCGGCCGGCCTTGGCCAAGGCGGCAAAGCTCATTGTTTTCTTCCTTGGGAACGGTTAGGGTCGCCGGCATGAAATTTCTGATTCTGATCGCGGCCTGCTGGGTTGTCTTGTTTTCGGCGCGGGCCGCGGAGCGGCGCGCTCGAAAGTGGACCTCACTGCAACGGCTGGAAAAGGAGCGCCTGCGAGCGGTGCACGAGGCGCGCGCGCGATTCGCGGCCGCACGGCAGACCCTCCCCGCTTCGGGTGTTTATGAAGATTTTCGGGCGCTGTTGCATGTTCATGCCGAGGACGCCGATCACACGAAAGGCACGCGGCCGGAAGTGCTCGCCGCCGCCAAGAAGACCGGCGTGCAGGTTGTCCTGTGGACCGACCATCGCGGTCCGAAGCCGGAGACCTGGCGCGGGCTGCGCGAGGGTGTGCTGTTCATTGCCGGGTCCGAGGATGGCAACGGGGCCTTGCGTTTCCCGGATTTCAATGAGCAAGGCCAGGCGCAATCCGAAGGCGGGTTGCGGTTTCTCTCGCACATCGAGGAACGTTATGACGCCTCCACGGAAGGCTTTGCCGGCATGGAAATCTGCAATCGCCACACCGATGCCGTCGTCGATAAAGGGCTGCAACTGTACCTCCTCGCCGCCGTCAGCAATCCCGACCTTTGGCGGACGGCGGTGGAAAACTTTCGAGCCTACCCGGATGAGTTCTTTGGCGCCGGCACCGATTATCGGGAGGAAATCTTCGCGAAATGGGACCAGGAAATTCAGCAAAAGTCGTTCACCGGCATTGCGGCCAATGACGCGCATCAGAACCAGATTTTTCAGGACGTGACCTTTGATCCTTACGAAGTCAGCTTTCGCAATCTGAGCACGCACCTCCTGGCGCGGGAACTGACCGAGCCCGAGATTCGCCAGGCCTTGAAAGAGGGCCACGCTTATGTGGCGCACGATTGGCTGTGCGATCCGACGGGTTTCGCGTTCGGGGCCGGCAATAACCTGGGGGTCTTTGCCATGGGCGATCCGGTGCCGTTTGTCGGAACGACCCGCCTGGTCGGCCTCACCCCGCTGGCCGCCAAATTGCGGCTGATTCACAAGGGCAAGGTGGTTGAGGAAACCACGGGCACGAACTTGACCTTCACCGCCAAGGAATCCGGGGCTTACCGGCTGGAAGCGTGGCTCGAGGTGGACGGCGAGGAGCGGCCCTGGATTTACTCGAATCCGGTTTACCTCCAAACGCCCTCTCCGGAATCATTGCGGCTGCCCTCCAGCGAACTGGCGCCCAATGTCGAGGTGAAAAAAGACCTCGTTTATGCTCAGGGCAAACCGGAAGATGAGGCCAAACACAAGCTGGACCTGTACCTGCCCAAAGACAAAAAGCCGGCGCCGGTTTTCTTTTTTGTGCATGGCGGGGCCTGGAAATACGGGGATCGGTCTCAATACGTGCCGATCGGCAATCGCTTTGCCAAGGAAGGCCTCCTGACGGTCGTGCCCAGCTATCGGCTGGCTCCGCAGAACCCGCATCCGGCGCAGATCGAAGACGTGGCGGCGGCGCTCGCGTGGACCGCGCGGCACATAGCGGAAGAGGGCGGCGACACCAACCGCATCTTTGTCGGCGGACACTCGGCGGGAGGCCATTTGTCGGCCTTGCTGACGTTGGACGAGCGCTACCTGAAGGCGCACCAGCTCTCGACCAGGATTATCCGGGGGACGATTGCTCTGAGCGGCGTCTTCAATCTGACGATCGGCGACAGCCAGGCCTCGGTGTTTGGAAAAGACGAGAGCGTTCGCCGGGAAGCCTCACCGTTGTTTCAGATCAAGGATGCTGCGCCGCCTTTTCTCATCACGTACTGTCAGTGGGATTACCTGACGCTGCCCGTACAAGCGCGGCAATTTCACGCGGCTTTGCGCCGGGCCGGGACCGCGGCGGACCTGGTTTACATTCCGCGCCAAGGCCACATCTCGGAGATGCTCAATGTCCCAAGGGACGACGACCCCACGGCCAGGGCGGTTCTGAATTTTGTCCGACCATAACCGGTTCAGCCGTGATTATTCAGTGGGAGACCACCAATGGACACGAATAGACGCGAATCAGCCGCAGCATGGTTCGTTCTCGCGGTCAGGGTTGGCGGTCACTGATTAGTGAACGCTTCCCGCAGGCTGCAAAAGCTGAATCAGCCCTGTTTTCATTGGTTTTCATTGGTGTTCATTAGTGGTTGCATTGCATGGACACGGCTCAAAGCCGCAGTAATTCCTCGGCAATCTGGACGGCGTTCAGCGCGGCGCCTTTGAGTAATTGATCGCCCGACACCCAGAAGCACAGGCCGTTGTCCAGGGCGCAATCCTTGCGGATGCGGCCGACCTGGCAATTATCTTTTTCGGCCGCGTAGAGGGGCAGGGGATACTCGGCCTTTTCCGGCGTGTCCACGACGTCAAGTCCCGGGGCTTTCTTTAGCACTTCGCGCGCGGCCTCCACCGTGACCGGCTTTTCAAATTCAGCGCTGACCGCGATGGAATGGGCGCGATAAACCGGGACGCGGACGCAGGTGACGCTGGCGCGGAACTGAGGATGATGCATGATTTTGCGTCCCTCGTTTTCCATCTTCATTTCTTCCTTGGTGTAGCCGGACGGCAGGAAGGAATCGACCTGCGGCAAGACGTTGAAAGCAATCTGATGCGGATAGACCTCCCTCGTGACGGGCTGGCCGGAGACAATCTGGCTGACCTGCCGCTTGAGTTCTGCAATGGCCTTGGCGCCCGTGCCGGACACAGCCTGATAGCTGGAGGCAAAAATTCGTTTCACTCCGAAGGCCTGATGCAGCGGATACAACGCCATGAGGGTGATGGCCGTAGTGCAGTTGGGATTGGCGATGATTCCTCGGTGCCACTTGACATCCGCCGCATTGATTTCCGGAACGACCAGGGGAACAGCGTCATCCATCCGGAACGCGCTGGAATTATCAACCACCACACAACCGGCCTGGGCGGCCACCGGGGCAAATTCCCTGGAGATGCTGCCCCCGGCGCTGAACAGGGCCACGTCAATGCCAGGAAAGGAATCCTTGGTCAGTTCTTTGACCGTGATGTCTTGTCCCTCATACTTCAATTTCTTGCCCACGGAACGCGCCGAGGCCAGCAAGGTCAACTGCCGCACCGGGAAATGGCGTTTCTCCAGAGTCTTGATCATCTCGATGCCGACGGCGCCCGTCGCACCGACCACAGCTACATGCGGATTACGATTCATAAAAGGCAGGCAATATAACCAGGGATTGCCCAGTGTCAAACCGACTGAAAGAGAATGCCCACCGCCGCGCTTCGGGGGGCGCTGCTTAGGCAGCCTCCTTGTCAGCGTCGGGCATGGCCACCCTGCCGAAAGGAAAAGAACAGAACTGAGGATTCGGAATCGAATCAGAGCAAGAACCGCTCGATTCGCAGCACGGCAGAACCGTAACCAAAAGCTGGTAGGGCGAGACTCGGCGAGCCGTGACTTCCTGGCAGACGGGATTCCACGGCTCGAGTCTCGCCCCACCGCTTTGCCTACGGCTGCGCTGCGCTGTACCTCCTTGAACAAGCTCATTTGAGGTTGGCAATCGCCGCAGGATTGTGGTCTGATCGGGCTCGCAGTCCGACCAACTGTGAGACGAGTCTTCCGGCGGGCCGGGGGGCTTGAGTCAGTGTGATTTGTTGGTTTAGCCGAAGGCGAGACCGCTATGATCCCGGACGATTCCCGGCAGGAGTCGGCAGCGCAAACCGCCGGCCAGTTCACGACCACGCACTGGAGCGTCGTGCTGGCGGCGGGCGATCCACGCTCGCCGCAGGCCGGTGAGGCGCTGGAGACGCTCTGCCGCGCTTATTGGTATCCCCTCTACGTTTACGTCCGGCGCCGCGGCTACGGCGTGGAGGACGCGCAGGACCTCACGCAGACGTTCTTCGCGCGTTTTGTGGAGAAGGGGAGCTTTGAGTTGGCCGACCCTGCCCGCGGCCGCTTCCGCACGTTCCTGCTGCATGCGCTCGAGCATTTCCTGATCAACGAATGGAAACGCGCCCACCGCCTCAAGCGGGGCGGGGGGACGCCCAGCCTCTCGCTGGATGCCGATGACGCCGAACATCGTTATGCGAGCGAGCCCGCGGCGAGGCTGACGCCGGAGCGGGCTTATGAGAAGCGTTGGGCGATGACGCTCCTGGAGCAGGTGCTGGCGGCGCTGCGGCAGGAATACACCGAGGCCGGCAACGGACGCGTGTTCGAGGAACTGGCTGAGCTGCTCTGGGGCAAGGACGCCTCGACTTCTTACGCCCTCATCGGCGAGCGCCTGGCCATGACGGAAGGGGCCGCCCGCGGGGCGATGCATCGGCTGCGCGAACGTTATCGGGAGCGGTTGCGCGCCGCGGTGGCTCACACTGTGGCTCACGCGGATGAGGTTGAGGACGAGTTGCGGTATCTGGTCACGGTGGTCAGCCAGCGAGACTGATTACACGAGCAGTCTTGAGTAACGGCCCGCCGGAGAACCGGCGTCCAGCGCGTAACGCCCGGCGGTTATCGTTGTAGAAGCAGGTGAATATTGGACGACGAAAACGGATCGCTTATGACCCCTAATCCAGTCTGTCGTCGCTGTGGAATCGGGTTGACCGAGTCCACTGTCCATGGCTATTGCCCGAGCTGCCTTCTCCGGGACGGCCTGGCCGGGGAGAGTGATCAGAAGGCAGAGGACGGACGTCAGAGATCAGAGGGCAGAGATCAGAAGACAGAAGACGGAGGACGGAAGTCGGAGGACAGAGGGCACAGGTCAGAAGCCGGAATCCGCCACTCATCACTCGTCACCCACCACTTGTCACTTCCCGCTCCCTTTGGCGACTACGAGCTGCTGGAAGTGATCGCCCGGGGCGGGATGGGCGTGGTCTATAAAGCCCGGCAGAAGAGCCTGAACCGGATCGTCGCAGTCAAAATGCTGCTCTCCGGCCAGTTCGCCCAACCGCAGTTCGTGCAACGCTTCCGGGCCGAGGCCGAGGTGGTTGCTCAACTCCAACACCCGAACATCGTTGCCATCCACGAAGTGGGCGAACACGACGGCCAGCCGTACTTCTCGATGGACTGCGTCGAGGGGAAGAACCTGGCCCAGATGATTTCGGATTTCGGATTTCGGATTTCGGATTTCCGGCAGTGTGCGCGCTGGTTGAAGACGATCGCCGAGGCGGTGCACTACGCCCACCAACGCGGCATCATCCATCGCGATCTCAAGCCCTCCAATGTCCTGATCGACGCCTTCGACCAGCCGCGGATCACGGATTTTGGCTTGGCGAAGCGCCTGAATGCTGAACACCGATCACTGGTTACTGATCACTCGAAAGGAGCTGGGCGGAGTGATCAGTCTTCAGTCATCAGTGATCAGTTGTCAGACCTCACGGTCTCGGGCCAAGTCCTGGGTTCGCCCAACTACCTGCCGCCCGAGCAGGCCGAGGGTAGGCACGGCCGGGTGGGGCCGCCGAGCGACATCTATTCGCTGGGGGCCATCCTCTATCACCTGCTGACGGGTCGGCCGCCGTTCCAAGCGGAATCATTGACCACGCTCTTGAAGCAAGTCGTCGAGACCGAGCCAGTGGCGCCGCGGTTGCTGAATCCGGGCATTCCCCGCGACCTTGAGACCATCTGCCTGAAGTGCCTGGAGAAGGATGTCCCTCGCCGATACCCGACCGCCCAGGAACTGGCGGATGAGTTGGGCCGGTTCTTGGAAGACAAACCCATCCAGGCACGGCCCGTCGGCCCCGCAGGGAAGGCATGGAAATGGTGCCGGCGGCGACCGGCTCTGGCCGGTATGAGCACGGCCTTGGTGCTGACCGTCGTGCTGGGCTTGGCGGGTGTGCTCTGGCAATGGCAACAGGCGAGGCAAAACGCCCAGGCAGAACTTCGGCAACGCGAGCGAGCCGAAGCCGGCGAATACGCCGCCGACATGCACCTCGCGCAACTTGCCCTCGCCGACAACAACCGTGGGCTCGCGGTGAGCTTGCTGGACAAACATCGCCCCAAGGGGAAATCCGAAATCCGAAATTGATTTGCGCCATTGGGAGTGGCGCTACCTGTGGCAGCTTTGCCAGGGTGACGAGTTGTTCACACTGCACCGGTATCCGCGTGCTGTCCGCGCAGTCGCGGTCTCGAAGGATGGAAAGGTGCTGGCGCTGGCGTGCGGGGACCAAGTCGCGCTCTGGGAGTTGACCACCAAACGGCCGTTGACTGCGTTTCCGATCTCCACCACGGAAGCCCTGGCCCTCTCCCCCACTGGCAGCCTTTTGGCCGTGGGCACCTGGAATGCGACCGGACAACCGGGGGTTGATTTGTGGGACGTAAGCGCAAGCAAGGTAACCAAAACGCTCACGCACGAGGCTGAAGTCCGATCCGTGGCCTTTTCGCCGGACGGCAAACTGCTGTCCACGTTCGACAATCGGGGGAACATCAAGGTGGCGGACTGGGCGTCGGGCCAAACCCTCACCAACTTCACGGTGCGGCCCCCACGACGCCGGCCCACAGGCGTCGTGATTTTCTCACCCGAGGGAAACCGGTTGGCCATCGGGGAAGATTACGGGCATGTCCAGCTCCTCGACTTGCGGACGGGAACCGTGGTGCCTTTCCAGACGCAAAGCAGTGAAGGCGTCACCGCACTCGTCTTTTCGGCGGACGCGAGACTGCTCGCCGCGGCCCTTGGCACCGCTGTTCGCCTCTGGGATGCCAACTCCGGGATACCCCGGGGGCAACTGACCAACCACACGGAACGGGTGCGCGCACTCGCTTTCATGCCGGATGGCCGGCAATTGGCCTCGGCGACCGATGTTGGAACGATTCGGATCTGGAGCGTCGCTGACCGCACCGAGCCTCGCTGTTTGCGGAGTTCCGGGGAGGGGCTGACGGCCTTGGCCATGCTGCCCGATGGCCGCACTCTGGTGACTGCAGGCTATGGGGGTTCGGTTTGCCTTTGGGACACCACCGCCAGCAGCCGAGCTTCCGCCCACACCAATTGGGCCATCGCCTTCGGGTTTGACTCGTTCGCGGAGCTTGAGGCCCCGCAGTTCGGGCTCAAGACGCCCGACCCGAGGGCAGCACGCCGATTTGGCTTCGCGTTTACGCCGGACAGCCGCGGCTTCATCACGACCGACTGCTACGGTTCACTCGCGCTCTGGGATGTCCGGTCGGTCCGGGTTACGGAAGACCTGCCCGCGTTGGGCAGCAACCACTGGGGTGTAGCCCTGTCACCAGATGGCCGTTGGCTGGCGGCCGGCAAGAGTTCGGGAATACTCACCCTCTGGGATTGGGCGGCTCGCCGTGCGGTCACCAACTTCACCTTCCCCTGCGAGTTTCTCGGCAAGCTCCATTTTTCCCGCAGTGGTAACTTCCTCTTCGCCGTCGCTCACAACAATGAGTGGGTGGCCAGCACCCGAATCTGGCAAACCGGCGACTGGAAGGAGGTCGCCCTGACGGGAAACCAATTTGCCGGTATCTTGTCGGTGGACCTTTCGGCGGACGATCGGTTCCTCGCCGCTGGATATGTTAATGGCCCAGTGAAGCTGTTCCGCTTTCCCTCTGGACAGCACGAGACCACGTTCACCGACCATCAAGCACCGGTGACGGGGGTGCTCTTCTCGCTGGATGGCCGGGAGCTGGTTTCAACAGGCTTCGACGGTTCTGCTCGGCTTTGGGATGTGTCTGCCCGGCGGGAACTGGCGACTTTGCGGGGCCATTTCGGCATGGTTTGCAGCGCCGCCTTGTCCCCCGATGGCCGACGAGCGGCCACGGGCGGCTCGAGTTCAAGAGATGCCGTGAAACTGTGGGATCTGGTGGCGCACCGGGAACTGCTGACCTTGCAGGGCGAGGGGCAGCATTTCCTGTACGTTGCCTTTTCTCCTGACGGGAACGCGTTGGCCGCCGTATCGCCCGGTGGTATCGCCCATCTCTGGCGCGCGCCCTCGTGGGAGGAAATCGAGGCGGCGGAGAAAGGACAGGTGGCGCCATGAACCCTTACAGAAGGCAACGAAGGGAACGGGGAGCGCACGCGCCACGCGTGCTGTGGTCGGCGCCCTCGCCGACCACAGCGGGTGCGAAAGGGATTCGCCGTTTGGTAAGAAGCTTCGACGACCGAACCGACCGGCGAGGGCGCCGGTTGGAACACGCGAAGGCGCGTGTGCTCCCCCTTTCTGCCGATTCCCTATTCCACGCCCGGCCGCACCCCAAATTTTCCGCAACTGGCCCATAACGTTCGGCGCGATTTGTTGTAGAACGAGGGTGAAGACGACCAGGTGTTCCGCCGGTGATCGCGGGAGCCTCCAGGCCGCGCCGAAGCTTGAAACCGCTGCGACCTGCGGCCGAGGCTCCAACGGCGTGAGGCATCAGATGGCCGCCAAACCAACAAAAACGAAAAGACAAAACCAATGAAACCACTACTCCACCGATTGGCTGGCCGCCGAGCTTTCGCCTCCGGTCTGCCCACCGCAGCCACACTGCTGCTGCTGGCCGCTCTGCCAGCCACAGCCCAAACCAGCACCCCCTACACGGGCACCGGCTGGGTCATCGGGGTTCCCGTGCTGCCCGTGGTATGCACCAACGGTGCCGGTCAGGTCCTCTTGCGGGCCAACGTCCAGACCCTGCGGGTGGACGGCACCGACGCGCGGTTCCCTGGCAGACGCTCGGTGTTCACGGACGGCGCTTACCAAGCTGACGGTTCGGCCCTGATTTACGGCACCTGCTATCACGAAGTCGGCACCTGGGATGCGACCGGGACCAACTTCACGGCCACCGGCGGGATATGGGAGATCAATTGGCGCGGCGTGATGCAGACCGACTACAGTCTGCAACTCAGCCTCGCGGGCTACGGTTCCGGCGGGAGCATCGACGGCCTGCGCATGGCGGAGACGGCGACCCGGGCGGCGGCATCGGCTCCCATTGACCCGACCGTTCCGCTCCTCTACACCGGGACCATCAAACCGCCACCGGTGAATGCCAGCGAGATCGTGGACAACTTCGACGACAACCTCTTCACCGGGACCCTCTGGGGGATGGGCACCGTCACCGAGAGCAACCAGCAGTTCATCGCTCGCGGGTCTTTCGCTGGCGTACACACCACTTCTATTCTGGACTCCTGGGTGGGGGGCAAGCTCAAACCGAACACGACCTGGATCGTTCCCGACGGTATGACCAAGGAATGGCGAGCGGACTTGGTCAGTCTCGATGAGAACGCCACCAACGCGGCCATATTGCTGGTCGGCAACGAGGGGGTCGGCGGGTATAACTTCATGAAAGGCCGGGATTTCGCGTCCTTGAACAAATGGTCCTCGGACCTCCGCATCAGCATGTTGGCTTGCGAAAAAGTGGCGCTCAGGAACACGAACGTTGTCCTTGCCTTGGCCCTGACGCGGGTGAACCCAAACTTGGTGATTACGATCCGCGTGCTCGACAAGGCCGATCCTAACACCGTGCTCTATCAACACAGCGTCGTGGACTCACCCAGCGCTGACCCAACGCTCACCACGGCCCAGTTTCAAGCCTTGACCGGTATGCGCTGGCTGGACTTGGGCCCCGACGGCAAGGCAGCGCCCTACACCTCATTCGGCGTGGTCTTAGGCGTGTTCCAATACACGGACGGCGAACAGCCGGCGCCAACCGCCATCTTCGACAACCTCGAACTGCGGACGTCGGAGGTCCCTGGTATCGGCATCGAGCGAGCCGTGCGCCTGGCTTGGCCCGCGTCAGCTACGATCAACTACGCCGTCGAAGGGGCACCCACCGTGCAAGGCCCGTGGCTGCCGGTCCAAGAGTTGCCCATGCCCGGGATGCAGCAGGTGACTGTCCCGACCAGCGAGGCGGCCAAGTTCTTCCGCCTGCGGCAGGCACCGTGAGGCGGCTTCGGCACCGCGAAGGATGCGAAGATCACGCAGCAGGCATTTGGTACTGTCTCGGCGCATTCCTTCGCGTCCTTCGGTTCTTCGTCGTTCATGGGAGTCGCGAGCACGACGTTCAACACAGCCTGACCGTCGTCTGTACGCGGATCCGCGTGACCCTGGCCGTGCGCGGGCCGGGTGTAATTCTGAAACTGGAGTGGGGCATAGACCCTACTCCGTCCAACGGGCAACCGATCTTGGCCTCGGTGATTGGATCGACTTCGCGACAAACGCTGTGGCGCCGGTGACTCTGCCCGTGGAGGGGAACGCCAGGTTCTATCGCGTCCTGGGGCAATGGCCCAGCAGAGAGGTGAGCCGCGAAGGGTAAAAAGACAGCGCGCGCCGTCCGTATCACTCCGGCGGCAAACCTTCCTGCAAGCGCCGCAGGATGTCCCAGTACGCGCCGCGGCAGCCGCGCCGCAGCGCGTCCACGAGCACGTCGTTGCCGCTGTAGTTGTAGTTGCGATCCGCGGCGGTCGGGTTGGAGAAAAAGAAGCGGCGGTCGGTGCCGACGATGGAGCTCACGAGCGGGAAGATGCCTTCGCCGAGCGCGGGCGACAGAAAAAACGTTGGTTCGAAGAACTCAGCCGAACGCGCGCCTGGTCCGTGCAGTGCCTGCGGCTCGCGCGCGGCGAGTTGCGCCAGCGGCGTGCCGGGATAGACGCGCACGCCCACGGACAGACCGATGCGCTCCGGCGAAATTTGGCGCATGAATTCCAGCGAGCGGCGCACGCTTGGCTCGGTTTCGCCGGGTCCGCCCAGCAGCAGGTCGCACATGCAAAGCAGGCCGTGGCGGCGACAGCGTTCCACCGCAAGCCGCACGTCTTCGGGACTGAAATCGCGGCCCAACCGTCGCAGCATCTCGTCATCGCCGCTGTCCGCGCCGAAGTCGATGCCCGCGCAGCCGGCCCGGCGCAGGGCGCGCGCGAGTTCATCGGGGAACGGCGTGGGGGCACAGTAGGCGTACCAGCGCAGGCGCTCGCCCAACTCACGCCGGCTGATCGCCTCGCACACCGCCAACGCGTGGTCGAGCGGGCGGTTGAACTCGGCATCGCAAGTGTGCAAATGGATGAGGCCTTGAGCGGCGAGGCCCGCGAGTTCGCCGGCGACCGCTTCGGGCGGGCGCACGCGCACGGTGCGGCCCTTGGCCACCGGGTCTGCGCAGTAGAGGCAATGCGCCGCGCAGCCGCGCTTGGTCTCGAAACCGAGCTGGCCGCCCTCGCGGTGATAGCGCGCGTTGTCCACGAAGTCGCGGCGCATAGGCGGCAGGCTCGCGAGGTCGGCGGGTTGCGGGGGCGCGGCCCGCCATTGACCGTCTGCGCGCCAGATCACGCCGGGCGCGGCGGTGTCGCCGTTGGCCAGCCGCAGCAGCGCGAACTCGCCTTCGCCCATCACGCCGCCGTCCGCGTTGACCGCCCGGAGGATTTCCCGCGGCATGATGGAGAAGCCCACGCCGCCCAGCACGAGCGGCGCTTGGCTGCCTTGGCGCAACCGCCGCACCACGGACGCCAACTCCGGCACAAACCAGCCGCGGCCCGGATAGTAGCAGTCGTCCGTGTTGCGGAAGGTGACGCCGATCAGGCCGTATTCGGCGCGCGCCAGTTGGCGGTCGATCGCCGCCGGCGGGTCGGTCGCAAAGCACAGGTCGAGCAGGTCCACCGCGTGCCCGGCGGCTTGCAGGGCGGCCGCGCAATAGTCCAGGCCCACCGGTGCGATGGGCGGCTGCATGCGGTTGGTGTTGACGAGCAGGACGCGCATGGTCGGTTTCGCAAAACGATCTGGCGCGGAGGCTAACAAGCGCGGCGCGCTTCTGGCAAAGCAGAACCGGTGGTGCAACTCCGATTCAGTCGCCCCTTCAGTGGTCGCGCAAAGGGGTCGCAAAGGGTTTCTTGATATTGACATATCCTTCGTACGTGAGGGCTTTGGCTTGGAGGCAGCCAGCCACGGGCGTAAAGTTCTTGGCATTGGCCATTGTTGGCCCAAGTCTCACACATTTGGGGCGGGTCGAGCGGAGCCGCGACTTGATGCACTGGGAACCGTTCGCGACGGCACCGATCCCGGCCAATGGCCAGACACTGGTCGATCCGGCAGCCACCGCGGAACCGTTCCTGTTCGACCGGGCGGTGACGGTGCCGTGACACGGCGGCGGCGTGGCGACGATCGGGCCGGCGGCGTCTGGCCATCGGACAAATCGACTTTTGCGGCGAACGCCATCGCCGACCCTGCCAAACTCAGCGCCGCGGAGCCGCAACCAAAAGCTGGCAGGGCAAGACTCCGTCGAGCCGTGACCCTTAAATCTTGAGTTTAAACCACGAAATACACGAAACACACGAAAACAGAACAGCTTAGGCAAAGGCTCTTTCTCACCTGCCGGGTGAATGATCCGCTGGTTCCAAGTCTTTCCCATTTCGTGTTTTTCGTGGTTGCAACTGCTTTTTCCAGGGTGACTTCTGGGTGGACGGGATTCCACGGCTCGACGGAGCCTCGCCCTGCCAGGAGGGAAAAAACTCACGCAAGCTGCGCAGACTTTTATGGATAGTAGTTCGACGCGGCTGCGGGCTTGCTCGATGAGGTCGTCGATCCGGCCGCCGAACGCCTTGAGCGTGATCTTCCGAGCGTGATCTTCCGATTTGGCAATAATTGGCATCCAATGAAAAGTCGGCTCATGGCGCACGCACAAACCTACCATACGAGGATGTGATCAACCGGCTGATTCAGGCTGGACGTTTCGCCCGCCCACCGTCGGGCGATTGTCTCCCGCATCATTCAGAGCTTCGCTTGGAACGAACTTTGAGGCATCGGGCCATGGATGTTTTGTCTGGCCAGACAGATCGGGAATTGATTTTTGACGCTCTGCGGGGTAAACGCCCGGCCCGTCGGCGTCATCTTGATGACGCGCGCCTCGGAAGTTATTCCGAAAACAGCCGGAAGAGCGCGTAAGCGAGCAGGATGCCAGCGGCTAGTAATACGCGTTTCTTCAACGGGCTGACCGCCAAGCTGTCGTTGAACTGCCGCGTCCGGCGCAGGGCCGCTCGGGCGAGCGTCCATCGCGCTTCGTCCTCAGCGATTTGCTGCACGCGCAGTTGCAGATAGCGCGCTTCGGCAGCCACCTTGTCTCCGTCCGTGTCGGCCAATGCCTGAAGCCAGATGGGCTTGCGCAAATTGCCGCTTTGGATTTCGTGCGTGGCGGCATGGGAATACCGCTCGATTTGAATTGCGGACGGGGGTTTCCTTTCTGACGCTACGCGAGGCACGGAGAATTTGTTCTCGGCCCAGTTCATGACCAGAAAGTTGCTCTCCCAGCGGGGCGGCGTCAAGTTGGAGTTTTTTTGTTGCCGAACTGGGTCTTGTTTCATCGCGCGTCTTCGGTTAGACTGGAACGAAACCGGGAAAAAAGACTAAGCGGTTTTTTGCCAGAAAGAATAACTTGACTATGAAACGAGCGCTATTTGTGTTGGCCATCTGGGCAGGAGTGGTTGGTTCGGCGGCTCTCGCCGAAGGCACCCCAAAGATTCAATTTGACAAGACCGAACATGATTTCGGCGTCGTCACCGAGGCTGGGTCCGTCACCGGCACCTTTGCTTTCAAGAACACCGGCGACGCGATCTTGAAGCTGGACAAGCCGACCACCACCTGCGGCTGCACCGTGGCCAGTGTCAAACCCGAAATGTTGCCGCCCGGCGAAAAAGGAGAACTGACGTTTACTCTCACTATTCCCACTTACGGCGGGGCGCTCCATAAACAAATCTTTGTCAACTCGAATGATCCGCAGAATCCCCGCGTGGCCTTGTCGATCAAAGCGACTCATCAGCCGCTCTACCAAGTCAGCCCGGCGACGTTCAACCTGGTGGTCCGGCAAGGAATAGAGACCAACGTGACCGTGCAAGTGAAACGAACGGACGGCAAAGAACTGCAGATCGCCAAGGTGCTGTCGAATACGCCCTGGATCACGGCCCAAGTGGAGAAGCCGGAAGCGGCCAATCCGAGTCAAGGCCGCATTGTGCTCAAAATGAAAGCGGAGGGGAGCCGGCGCTGGTTTTCCGATAACGTGCGCATTTATTCCGGCACGTCTGACAACCCGGTCTGTTCCTTCTGGATCAGCGGGCGCATCATGGGTGATGTGAGCTGGAACCCGGAAATACTTTATTGGAACATCAATGATCCCGCCCAGGCCAGAGCCGCCAACCTCGAGGCAGTGCTCACCAAGCGCGTGATTGTCTCCACCACCCTGGCGGGACAGTCGCTGGAACTGCACAATGCGAAGAGCAGCTTGAAAGAGGTCAGCATCGAACTGGTGCCCAATGATCAAGCCAAGAACTGCCAGGTGGTGGCCCGATTGAGCGAAGTGCCCAATCAAACCCTTTCCGGGACGCTCAGCTTTGAGACCAATATCCCGAGCCAGCCCAGGGTGGAAGTGCCCATGACCATCGCGGTGCTCAAGCGGTGATTGCGCGCATGCGATCCAGTCTCCAACAAGCGCTCCTGATTGTGTTGCTGGGCCTGGGGTTGGGCGTGCTTTTTAACGCCGCTTCTCCCAAAGGCATTCCGTTCATCACTCCGCCCAAGGCCCCCCTCAATCCGGAGGAGTTGATCACTCTCGAACAGGCCAAAGAAGTGTGGCAGGCTGGCGCGACGTTTTTCCTCGATGCGCGCGCGCCGGCCGATTTTGCGGCCGGCCACATCGCCAATGCGTTCAATCTGCCGGCCGATGCGTTCGAAGAGCATTGGCCGCGGATCGCACCGATGCTGAGCGTGGACGCGCCTCTGGTTATTTATTGCGACGGTGAAGAATGCGAGCTAAGCCATCGGCTGAAGGACAAGCTGGGCCAGGCGGGCTACAGGAAGGTAAAGATACTGCATAACGGCTGGACCCTCTGGCACAAGGCGGGGCTCGCGACCCAATCAGGCTCCGGCCCATGAAACCGCTGACCCCGCCTCGGGAACGAGTCCTGAAGTTTGCCGTGAGCTGGTTGCTGGGCGGCCTATTCCTTTGGGCAGGCTCCTTGAAGATTCTCGATCCGAAAGAATTCGCCACGTCGGTCGCCAATTACCGGCTGGTGCCTTATCCTCTGATCAACCTGGTCGCCATCACTGTTCCGTGGGTTGAGGTGGTGGCCGGTCTTTTCCTGGTCCTGCAAAGATGGGTTCGAGCCAGCGCCTTGGTTATGACGGGAATGACAGCGGCCTTCTTTGTCTTCATCGTTTCGGCCCTGGCGCGCGGATTAAACATAGAATGTGGCTGCTTTGGGACCGTTGGAGGGCACAACATCGGTCTCAGCAATCTGGTGATTGATTCCGCGATGCTGGCGATGGCCCTGTGGTTGAGCGGCGGGACGCGCCATGCCCGGTGAGAGACATGGGGTCACATCTCAACATTCAACAATTGGCTCCCTCTTACCGCACAGCAATGGGCCGCAAGGTGAAGCCGGCCGCCGTCCCTTTGATCTTGGCGGTGCAGCAGATGTAGCAGAACTCGTAAACTTTGTCGCGGGCCAGTTCTTCCAGGTTATGGAACTCGCCAATATGCACGCCCTGTTCGATGAGCAGGAAATTGTGTACGGGCATGAATGACTTGTATTTGGCGCGGTAAGCCTCTGTCTCTTCGGGCTTGGGACTGTATTCCAAACCGCTGGTGTCGCTGCCGACCAGCATCGCCCCCGGCTCTTTCACCAGCCACTGCGCGGCTTCCAGGTTGATCCCGGCCGAATCGTGTTCTTTGATCAGTCCCTTTTCGTCGGAGCCCGTCTCGGCCCAGTAACGCAGGGTTCCCGTGCGAATCAGGATCACGTCGCCGGGCCGGAGCAGCGTCTTCTGTTTGCGCAAGGCGTTTTGCAGGTCCTCGACCGTGATGCTGTAATGGCCGGGAAGCGCATCGACCCCTTTGGAGCCGGCCACGTCGATTAACACGCCGCGCGCAATGATAGGCGGAATGGTGGCCGCGTCGCACTTGCGCAGACCCCAGTTGCCGCCCCAATCCTTCTCCTGGAAACCGTTGTACCAATGGTCGTCGCCGCCTTCCGTGGCGTGGCCCAGACCGTCAATCTGGGTGGCCACGTTGTCATTGATGAAGAGGGCGCAACTGTGCCAGGCGGTCTTCGAGGGATTGTCCATCACCAGCGCCGGCAAGTCACCCTGGCGTTTCACTCCTTCGGGCGTGCGGAACGAGATAATCTCGCCAGGGCTGTGGCCGGGCCACTTGTATGAAGTCCGATCATACAGCACGCCAAGATCATACACGTTGCCTTGCTGGGGAATCCGCAGAGCGGCCAGACGCGAGGCATCGGTCATCTCGTTGAGCGCGCCGACTTCGTCCTCCTGGCCCCAGACCCAGCCCCAGCCTTTTCCCTGCTGCCATTTCTGCAAACGCATTTGCTGCGCGGCCACGGTCCATATCACGATGATTCCAGCCGCCACCCCAGAAATGATGAGAAAGAAATGCTTGTTGCGCATGAATCCATAGCCTCTCTGCGGCCGGTTTCTGTCAAGCAGATTTAGGCGGGCTTCCAAGTGTCGCCACGCATTTTTGCTCTCGACTCGGGGCCGTTGAACTTCGACATTTTGCGGGCGTGCGCGCGTGCGTTATTTTCAATCCCACGGCCCAGGGCGAAAAGGCCCGGCGCTTTCGGCGCATCCTGGATGCCTTGGGAACTCATTGCGTGCTCAAGCCCACCAGCGCGGTGGGCGCCGCCCGGACTTTGGCCGCCGCCGCGGTGCGCGAAGGGTATGAGACCATTGTGGCCGCCGGCGGCGACGGCACATTGAACGAAGTGCTGAATGGCCTGGGCGACGAACCGGAAGGATTCGCGCGCGCGCGGTTGGGCGTGCTCCCCCTTGGGACTGTGAACGTTTTTGCCAAGGAACTCGGCTTGCCGATGGCTTTGGCCAAAGCCTGGAAAACCATTGAGCGGGGACACGAAATTCTGATCGATTTGCCGGAAGTTGAATTCACCGGGGACGGGCCGTCGCGCCGCCGCTATTTTGCCCAGATGGCCGGCGCCGGACTGGATGCCCGTGCCATTCAACTGGTCGATTGGGAATTGAAGAAGAAAATCGGCCAGTTTGCCTACATTTTGGCCGGGATAAAGGCGCTGCACGGCCCGCAAGCCCGGATACTCGCGACGCACGGCGCCGGGACGGTCGAGGGAGAGTTGGTGTTGATTGGCAACGGGCGGTACTACGGCGGCAAGCTGCCCCTGTTTCACCGGGCCGATCTGCGTGATGGACTGGTGGATGTCTGTGTTTTTCCAAAGGTGACCTGGAGCATTCTGCCCCGCTATGCCTGGGGATTCCTCTCCGAAAAGCTGTTCCGGCCCGGAGGCACTCATTATTTCCAGACGGATTCCTTGCAACTGTCCAGCCCTTCCCCGGTGCCGGTGGAAGTCGAGGGCGAAGTCGTCGGCCAATTGCCGGCCAAGATTACTTTGCGGAGAAAAATCTTGCGGGTGATTGTGCCGCAGTTGAATGATCCCTGAAGGCCCGGCGTCTATGCTGAATATGTCATTACTTCAAAAAGGCAGTTGTTTCTTAGGCGTCGGCACCTTGGCCTTGCTGGCCAGCATCAGCGTCCAGGCGGAAGTGAAAATCCCCGACGAATACAAAATCGGCGGTTATGCCATTGGCTGTCAGGCTTACAGTTTCAACAGGTTCAGCGCCTTTGAAGCCATCGAAAAAACCGCGCAAGCCGGCGGGCGGGTCATCGAGTTCTATCCGGGGCAACGCTTTAGCAAGGAAGAGCCGGATGCGAAGCTGGACCACAATATGTCCGACGAGCAGCTCGAAAAGCTCAAGGCCAAGCTCAAACAGCACCACATCATGGCGGTCAACTATGGCGTGGTCGGCCTGCCCAACGACGAGCAGGAATGCCGGAAAGTCTTCGGCTTCGCCAAGAAACTCGGGCTGCGCGCCGTCACGTCCGAGCCCAGCGCCGCGGCCATGGACCTGATTGAAAAACTGGTCAAGGAATATGACATCGCCATGGCCGTTCACAATCACCCCAAACGCGCCAACGATCCCAACTACAAGTTCTGGGACCCCAAATACGTGCTTTCCCTGGTTAAAGACCGCGATCCCCGGCTGGGTTCCTGCGCTGACACCGGCCATTTTGTACGGTCAGGCATCAAGCCGGTGGAGGCGCTCAAGACGCTGAAAGGCCGCATCATCAGCAGCCACCTTAAAGACCTGCACCAGTTCAGTCCGGGCGGACATGATGTCCCCTTCGGCACGGGCGTTTCCGACATCCCGGCCGTTTTGGATGAACTGAAGCAACAAGGCTTCGAAGGCAATATTTCCATCGAATACGAATACAACTGGGACAACTCCGTTCCCGACATTGCCCAATGCATTGGGTTTGTCTGCGGTTACACGACAGGAAAGAAGTAACTTCCGAGCTGCCGGCCAGGGGAACGTGAACGGACACACCCGGTCCGGTGGGAGTGAGAACAGAAACGCGCGACGAAAGCGCGCGACGAAAAGCTTTACAAGTTTGGAACTCGCGCTAGGCTTTTGTCCATAAAAGAATTCATTATGCGAATTTCATTCTCCTTGCTGGTATCGTTGGCTGCCTTGGGTCTGCTGTCTGCCGGCTGTGCCGGGCCGGAACAGAAATTAGGCCGGGGCATCAATAACGTCACGGAATTTGCGCGCCTGGGCGAACTGCGCCGTTCCATGGAGGAATCGGCGCTTTGGGATGGCCCTGAAGTCGCTTATACGACGGGTTTTATTCGCGGACTTAACCGGACCCTGGCGCGCACGGCTGTGGGCGCTTATGAGGTTATCACGTTCCCAATTCCCAAGTATGATCCGTATATGCTCCCTGCGAATCCGGTTTTTCCCGATAGCTACAAGCCGCATCGCTTTGCTGACCCGACTTTCGCTCCTGATGCGGCCCTGGGCTTCAGCGGGGGAGATATCGCTCCCATGATCCCGGGCAGCCGCTTCCGCATCTTCGATTATTAGAATCCGTTCCTCTTGCCGCGCCAACATCCGAGGGTGTTGGCGCTTTTTTGTTCATGCCCCTCCAACGGAAATCCCCCTGCAAAGTCAATTTCCTGCTCAACGTTCTGGACAAGCGGCCGGACGGCTATCATGAGCTGGAAACGATCCTCCATCCCGTTGCGCTCTACGATCTCCTGACTTTTGCGCGCACCGCTTCCGGTCTGGAGCTGACCTGCAGTGACCCGGCTCTGCCAACAGATGCAAGCAATCTCGTGCATCGCGCGGCGACGAAGTTTCTGAGCACCGCCCGGATCAAAGATGGTGTGCGCATCCACCTGGAAAAGAAAATCCCTCTGGCTGCGGGCTTGGGGGGCGGCAGCAGCAACGCCGCCCATACGTTGCTGGCTTTGAATGAGCTTTTCGGCCAGCCGCTCACGGCCGGCCAATTGCACAATCTCGCTGCTGAACTGGGCTCGGATGTGCCCTTTTTTCTGCAAACTCAGCCCGCGTTAGCCACCGGCCGAGGCGAACGCATCATTCCCTTGGAACCTTTCCCGGCGTTGCAGGAGGCCTTTATTCTGTTGATTCATCCCGGCTTCGGCATCTCCACAGCTTGGGCTTACCAACAACTGGCCCATTTCCCGGAGGCTTGGCAGGGCGCACCCGGACGTGCGGAGCAGTTGATCGCCCTGTTACAGACCTCGGACCTGCCGGCAGCCGGGCCAGCGTTTTATAATGCGCTCGAAGCTCCGGCCCTCCGTAAGTATCCGCTGTTGGCCTTGTTTCAAGAGTTTCTGCGGGCCAACGGGGCTTCCGCTGCTCTAATGTCAGGCAGCGGCTCGGCCACCTTCGCATTGATTCACGGCCAAACGGCCGCCGAACGCCTGGCCGAACAATTCAGAGTCAAGTTTGGTGACTCTTATTGGCTGGCTGTGCTGGCACTTTAAAGGGTCTCCTTCTCATTCGAGATCGCTTTCAAAATGATTCATGAAAACAACTCCTGCCAAACAGTCCTGTGCTTTGTTTGTCCATTTTTTCCTGGTCGCCGCTTCCAGCGCCCTCGCTGAGAATGATTTGGCGCTGTGGTATCGACAGCCGGCCTCGGTGCCGGGACAGGCGGGCAGCAATTGGGGCTGGGCCAACTCCGCCGCCTGGCTCCAGGCACTGCCCGTCGGCAATGGCCGGCTCGGCGCCATGGTCTTCGGCGGCCTGCAACAGGAGCGCATTCAGCTCAACGAAGACAGTCTTTGGTCGGGCGGACCGCAGGAGGCGGACAATCCGGAAGCTCTGAAGCACCTGCCGGAGATTCGGCGGCTGTTGTTTGAAGGCAAATACGCCGAGGCGCAGAAACTGACCTACGAGAACCTGGTCTGCAAAGGGGCCGGGTCGGGCTACGGCAACGGCGCCAAGGTTCCCTTTGGCTGTTACCAAACGCTCGGCGATCTGAAGCTGAGCTTTGGCAGCGCCGGTGCGAACTCCCCCGCCGCCGCTCAAGAGTACCGGCGCGAGTTGGATTTGAACACCGCCCTCGCGCGCGTCAGCTTTGTGATGAATGGCGTGCGGTTCGAGCGGGAGGTTTTTGCCAGCCATCCTGACCAGGTTCTGGTCATGCGGCTGACAGCGGACAAACCGGGCCGGATCAACTTCACGGCCACGCTGAGCCGCCCGGAACGCGCGGCCACCCAGGCGGAAGGTTCCGACGCCGTGGTCATGCGCGGCCAGATGTTCGACGGCAAAACCACCAACGGGATGCGATTCATCGCGCGCTTGCGGGCCTTGCCAGAGGGCGGAAGCGTCAGCACCACCACCGATACCGTGCGCGTCGTAGGCGCCAACGCCGTCACCCTGTTGCTGACGGCAGCGACCGACTATCGCGGTCAGGCATACGAGAGGATCAGCACAGAACAATTGCGCGCGGCTGCCTCGAAGTCATATCAGGCGTTGCGCGAGGCGCACGTCGCCGATCATCAAAAGCTGTTCCGGCGCGTGGAGATTGACCTGGGCTCGTCCGACGCGGCGCGCCTGCCCACGGACCAACGCCTGGAAGCCGTGAAGAAAGGCGCTGACGACCCGCAGCTTGCGGCACTCTATTTTCAATATGGCCGCTATCTGCTGATCGGCAGTTCGCGTCCGGGCGATTTGGCCGCCAACCTGCAAGGCGTATGGGCCGAGGGAATTCAGACGCCGTGGAACTGCGATTACCATAACAACATCAATGTGCAGATGAACTATTGGCCGGCGGAAGTGGCGAACCTGGCCGAATGCCACGAACCGCTCTTCGATCTGATCGAGTTGCTGCGCGCCCCCGGACGAAAGACAGCCAAGACCCATTATGACGCCCGGGGCTGGGTGGTGCATACCATTGCCAATATCTGGGGCTTCACTTCACCCGGCGAGCATCCGTCGTGGGGCCAATTCCCGGCCGCCGGCGGCTGGCTTTGCCAGCATCTGTGGGAGCGCTATGCCTTCAGCGGCGACCGCGAGTTTCTGCGCAAGGTGTACCCGGCCATGAAGGAGTCGGCTGAATTCTACCTCGATTTTCTGGTGGAAGAACCCAAGCATCATTGGCTGGTGACCGCGCCGTCGAACTCGCCGGAAAACGCCTTCAAGACCGCCGACGGCCAGGTGGCCGGCGTTTGCTTCGGCCCCAGCATGGACATGCAGATCATTCACGACCTCTTCAGCCATTGCCTCGAAGCCGGCCAACTCCTGGGCATCGACACGGAATTTCGCGCGCGACTGGAGAAAGCCCGGTCGCGCTTGGCGCCGCCGCAGATCGGCCGGCACGGGCAGTTACAGGAATGGCTGGAGGATTTTGACGAGCCGGAGCCGGGTCATCGGCACCTGTCTCACCTGTTCGCGCTTCATCCGGGCCACCAGATCACGCTGCGCGGCACGCCCGATCTGGCCAAGGCGGCGCGCGTGTCACTGGAACGCCGCTTGGCGCATGGTGGCGGGCACACCGGCTGGAGCCGCGCTTGGGTCATCAACTTCTGGGCGCGCCTGGAGGATGGCGAAAAAGCTTATGAGAATGTCAAGGCGCTCCTGGCCAAGTCCACCTTGCCGAATCTGTTCGATACTCATCCGCCGTTTCAGATTGACGGCAACTTTGGCGGCACGGCGGGCATTGCCGAGATGCTGCTGCAAAGCCACGCCGGCGAGATTCACTTGCTGCCGGCGCTGCCCAAAGCGTGGCCGAGTGGCCGCGTCAAGGGCTTGCGCGCCCGCGGCGGCTACGAAGTCGATATGGCGTGGAAGAACGGGCGGCTGACCGAGGCAGCCATTCGCTCGACCCTGGGCGGCCCTTGCCGTGTGCGCGTGACGGTGCCGATCACCATCAAAGAAGGAACTACCAGTGTTCAAGTGCAGCGTCCGGAAAAGCTCGTGGTTGAGTTTGCCACCGCAGCCGGTCGCAGCTACGCGCTTTCGCCAGTGGCGGAGTGAGGGAAAGCGGAACGGCATCGTTATAGCTGCGGCCTCTTCAGGCGCCGACCGCAGGCTGTTCACTCCAACTCGATTGCGGCCCGTCCAACAGCAGCGCAAGGTGATTGAGGATCGAAGGAAAAGGCACGATCCAGCGAGACGTTGAGTTGAAGGACGCTGGGCAGCGGGACCAACGTTACATCCGCACCTGAATCGAGCAACATCGGCACGCCCGACACTGTGATCCCGTTGGCGGCGTTACGAAGCGCGACCAGTGCCATTGGCGCCGGCGGCGTAAACCGCATGGTGTCATACGCTGGCATGCGACGTTCCTTCAACCAGTTCCATCTCGAAATCTTTCGCTTGATCAGGCTGCGCCAATCGTGGGCTGCCGATGTAAGCAGGGCGCGGAATCACAGCGTCGGGGATGACCACATACACTCTCGCCTTATCAGGAAGACGCACGTCCGTGGGCAGCCGAATCTTGCCGTCTTCTACGACACCTTCAAAAGTCGTCACGCTCATATCTGTTCTCGGTCGTCACGCGCACGAAAAGCGTTCCAGGTCAGTCAGGCCTTTTGCGCCCATGCCTGGCAGTCTATCTTCCCCCCGCCAGAGGGCAAGCGTGGATTTTCGCAACGGGAGAATCCTCGATCTGGTCTGTCCTTGGGCGTCGCTGTCCGCCGCAAGATTGGCTGCTCCAAATCCGTGAAAACGCGGGCGCGCAAAGAAGTCTTGATTCCCACTTGGCAGCTTGGGCCGGTTTGCCCAGGCTTTGGAGAGGCTGACAAAATGTTCGCATGCCTCGCGGATGCGCTACCGCCACGAACCACCGCAACTGCCGTCAGACCATCCTCCAGGCAGGCCTTATCGCCACTTCAGATAGCGCCCGACACGCGCGCAGTACTCGCGGTAGGCGTCGCCATAAAACCCGGTGAGAAAGCGCTCCTCCCGGCGAATCTGGATGTGGAGCATCACTCCGAGTCCCAGCGCGAGCATAAGGAAAATCAGCCGTCCCTGCATCAGGAACGTGCCGGCAGCCAGGAGATCGAAGCTGGCGTAGATTGGATTGCGGGTCCAGGCGTAGATGCCGCAAGTCACAAGGGGACCCGGGCTTTTGCGATCGATCCCCCCGCGCCACGAGTCGCCCAATGCCCTCAGCGCCAGTCCGTAACTCAGCAACCCCGCCAGCATCATCACCGCGCCCGCCGCCTTGACCATGGCAGCGTCCATCAGCACGGTCCGCAGCGGCTGCGGAACGAAATGAATGGGCAGCGGCCACGCCTGCGCGACGGTCTCGCCAAACCAGGCCAGCAGACACATCACCGTCAGGAGGTCCCCCATCTTATGCTCCGGGGTGCGCTGCCAGTCGATGGCGATCACGCGGACCCCGCGAGCGCGCAGGACCAGGGCGCGTCCGATTCCAAGGCACGCCAGGCACCCCAGAACCGCAAGCTGAAACCAATCGAAAAATCGAGCCATGGTCACGGCGACTCTGAATTCTGCTGGAGGCGCAAACTGAGCCGCAGGATAACGATCCCGAAGGCCGTGACAAACGGTCCTTCCCCAAGGCGCCAGAAGCGGGGCAGACCTTCAAGCCAATCGATGCCAAAGAGCGTCAGGCCGAAGCAAATGAACGCGACACCGAGATAACACAGCACGATGCGATGCCGGCGCGGGTCAAAAGAAAGCGTCCAGAGCAACCCACCCAGGAACGCGTAAAACGCCGAGGTGGACCGCGCCAGATACCCGACGATGGGCTCGGCAGGAAGCTGCCCCAGGCCAAGCCACTGATGGATCGCGTTCATCCAGGAGTACGGCATCACCACGGCGAACACCGCGAGAAGAGATGTGCTGCCGATGATGCGGAGGAACAGTCGGAGGAAATATTCGTGGTTCGTCATGGTTTATGTCCTTTGCCATTGTGCGCGACAATCGACTCGGTTTTGCCAGAATCGTTGGAGTTAATGACCGGCGCGCTGTATTCGTAGGCGCCAAGGTCGGTTTGGCCATCATCGGAGCGGGTCCGGTGTCGCAGAAGGTTCACATACTCAAACATCGGCAGGCCGGAATGGGAAGCGCCCGTGCCATCCAGAAAGGTGAGAACGTTCAAACCTCGGTTGCGGCAGGCCGAGGTGGCGGTCAAACGAAAGTCGCGCGCGAGGCGGTTGGCAAAACCCGGATCGATTCCTTTCGTGGTCGCGAAAAAGGCGGCGGGAACGGTGGCAGTGGACTGCACCCAATTGTTCGAGCCGCTGATCCCGCCGCCGACCGTGCCCACGATCTTGTCGCTGCCATGGAAGATGTTGTTCTCAGCCACGATGGTGGCGCCGGCGGCGTTGGCGCTCAGAAACTGAATGCGGCCATCGCCCGCTATGAAAGTGTTGTTGAACGCGAAGAGCATGCCGTTATGCGGGCCGCCGAGGTCCTGGCCAAACTGAATGAACCGCCCCGAGTTGTACCCGCTCAGGCGCGGTTTGCTGATGACGAGGTTGCCGATCATCACCGCGTGGCTGTGCGCGGCCGCAGTCTCCGAGGCATCGACCAGGCCCACTTCGCCGTCCTGCGAATCGGCGATGGTGCTGTAAAGCAGTTCGGTGTAGTGCCCGCGCGTTTTGAAATTTTGCCCGTGGAGCGCGTCGTGGATGGAGCAGAACCGGACCGTAGCGTTGTTGCCGCCCAGATAGAGGTTATGGCTGTAACCGTCATGCGACGCGGTGCCATTGAAGGCAATTTCCGAGGCTTCGATCAAGAAGTTGCTGTTGTGGTCGCACATGACGCCCATATCGCAGGCCGTGATCTTGCAGTTGCGCACAGTGACGTTGTCGCCGGAGGTGACGCGGATGCCGGCGCCGTTGTTGCCATTGCGCGCATTCTTGAATTCCAGGTTTTCCAGGGTGATAAAGTCTGCTTCGATCTGGAACACGGCGCGCGGACGCGGGAGCACGCCGTCCACGGTCTGGCCGGCGGCATCGAAGACGGGACGGGAAGCGCCCATGCCGCGAATGAGGATGGGCTGGGCGGCCGTGCCCGGATTCGTCCAGCGCTTGACCTCGGTATAGGTCGCCGGGTCGATTTCCACGACATCACCGGGGTTGAGCGCCGGCAGACTGCCTACGGTGCGATAGGCGCGAGCCGGTCCGACCTGATAGGTCGCCGCCTTTGCGCTCGTGCTCGACGCCAGCCACGCTGCGGCGAAAAGAGCAGATAAAGGAAGAATGGCGTGGCGCGGAATAATTGCTCCCGCACCCGCGTGGACCCATTGCCTGAAGTAAAGGTTCATTTCTTTGCCGGGTTGATCCAAAAGGCCTGACCGCCTCCGCTGCTCAGCCGTATCCACGCAAAAGGAGCGCGGGCACCCAGGCCTGGGCATTGGCGCAAATCCTGGCCTTGCGGCCCGCTCGAGTCAGTTTCCAATCGGCGAACAACTTACTAAAAGGCGAAGGACGCTTCAAGCAGGAGCTCTTCGCAAAACGCGGCTCCAGCCAATCGCTTGCGGCCCGCGCAGGCCGGCGCCCGCGCTCCGATTGAATCCGCGCTGCCAAGATGCGCCGGCCGCAACCAAGCGAATGGTTCTGGGGCGAGGAAGGCAGGCCGCAAATCTCCAATGGCGGAGGCATATTCAGAAGTTATAGCCGGTCAGGCTGACGAATCGGGAACTGGGCCTCTGCCGGAACTGTCCTTCCGACTTGCGCAGGATGAAAAGCGCCGCCGCGTTCGTCCAGGATTCGATGAACTTCAGCCCTTCCTCGGGGCCGAGCACAAACAGCGTGGTCGCCAGCGCGTCCGCCGTCATGCTGTCTGGCGCCACCACCGAGACGCCGCCGACATTGTGCTGCACCGGCCAGCCGGTTTTCGGATCAAGGATATGGCAGAGACGGCGGCCCTGCGCGTCGGTGAAGAATTTCTGATAATCCCCGGAAGTGGAGATCGCCTGGTCCGACAGCGACACCACCGCGGCCATCGGGTCATTCTCCGTCCAATGCGCCAGGGGCGCGGAGATGCCCACCTGCCAGTTTGTTCCCTTGGGATTGTGGCCTCGCACTGCCACTTCGCCCGCGATGGCAACGTAGAGATTGGTGAGGCTGTGCCCGCGCAACACCCGCGCCATTTCGTCCGCGCCAAAGCCTTTCGCGACGGCGCTGAGGTTGATGGTCAGCTCCGGGATGTCCTTGACCAGTTCGTCGCGGGCCGTCACCGAGAGATGCTGCCAGCCGGTCTTTTTCATTGCCTCCCGGAGTTCCGCAGCCGTCGGCACGGCCTGCCGGTCGGTCTTCTCGCCAAAACCCCAAAGGTTGATTACCGGCGATAGGGTGGGATCAAACGCGCCGTGAGAACGGCGGGCCATTTCCAACGAGAAGCGGACGACGCCGGCAAACTCCGGCGAGACTTTGAAGCGTGTATGAGCCGGGGCGCGGTTGAATCGGGAGAGCTCGCTGTCCGGTTGGTAGTGCGACATCTGGCGGTTCACCTCTTGCAGGCGTAGTTCCACCTCGGTTTGCAGCGCATCGATCTGTGCCTGGGCCAGATTGGCGCCGACGATCTGGACGGTGTAAGGACTGCCCATCGTCCTCCCCTCCCACCGGATGACTGGCCACTCCGCGCCGTGGCAGGTGTTGGCCATTACAGCCAGGACCGCGCTCACAGACCAAAGAGCCAAAGAAGCGCTACGGTTCATCGTGTAATGTCCGAGATGACAAACGTTTGGGCAAGGCCGGTGAAGCCGTCTCACGCTCGCCGCGGCTACGGCACGCGCAGCCGATAGAATCTCTGCGGCAAGTTCGGGTCCAGCCTGTTGGTGAGCGCAAAATTGCCCTGACTGTCAAAAGAGTTCGTCGCCATCGGCGTCCACTGGGCCGCCAACGGGCTGATGTTCGTCGAGATCAGCACCGCGTAAGTTCCATTGGCCGGGCCTGTGCCGCTCAGGACCAGGTCGTTGTCATCAGTCCTGACGGAAACGATGCTCACTGGCACCACGTTGATGATAATGGAGAAGGGCTGCGTGGCGTTCGGCAGCGTGCCGTTGGCGGCGGTGATCGTTCCATTGAAGGTGCCGGCCAGGATCGGCCTACCGGAGATCACGCCTGCGGTGCTGATGGTCAAGCCTGTCGGCAAACCCGAGGCCGCAAACAAAATCGGCGCCGTGCCCGTTGCCGTGCAGGCAAAGTTGTACGCGACCCCGACGATGCCGCTGGCCGTCGGCGGAGCGCTGGTGACCGTCGGGGCCACCGTCGGCGGGGCGCTGGGGGTCCAAGTGACCCGCATGTTCGAGAAGTTGGCGCCTTGATTTGCGTAGTTGTTGGTGGCTCCTGTCGGCCCTTTGGTCCAGAGCAACCCGGTGGTGGTGTAAGGTCCTTGACCGTTGTCCTCCGCGTATTGAATCCAAAACTTGAAGGCCCCGTCGGCCGCCAGGTTATTATTCGCGTCGCGGCAGTTCCAGGTCAAGATGACCGGGCTGTTGGTCCCGGTGTAATTCTGGGCCGTGGCGCTGGTGTATCCGTCCAGCGCCGTGCGGCCCGCTTTGGCGGCGTACCACTGACTGCAATGGTTGTTCCAATGGGATGCTGTTATCGATGGCCCCTGCTTCCACAGGGACTTGATGAACGTGCCGGATGCGGTGGTGATCCAGACGACGGTCCAATGTTTGGCGCCCGAACCGTTGTAATCCAAAAGCGTGGCCTGGAGTCTGGCCCCTCCATCCGTCTGGGCAAACAAGTTCGCGCCAGCCAACGCCAAGCCTATCAGGGCGGCGGACGGGAATTTCAGGATGGTCTTCATTTTCAGTTCCATTTGCCGGTTCAAGAACAGGTTCGGCCTTTCATCGGCGGCTGCCAGACGAGCCGTTCGTTCAAGCAGCAGTTTTCTCCGGCGTTCGGTCGCGATCGGTCTGGCCAGGGTGATTTCCCGTGCCGACGTCCGCCAGAACGCCGCCAGCAGCCGTGTTCCTCTCGGACTGGCCTATCCCTGCGATTCACTATGGGGCTAACATTAGGAGGGGCCACGATCGCCCGGCATTACGGAAATTGTCCAAAATCAATCATTAATTGGCGTGGCGTGCGGAGGAGAAAGGAGGTCAAAAAAGGGCTCGTCCATGGCACGAATGGCTGCTGCGGCTGCGGCTCCGTCCACAGCCACGCTCCGAAAGTGCTCCGAAAGCGCTCCGAAAGCGCTCCGAAAGCGCTCCGAAAGTGCCTTGACCGTGACTTTATCCGAATGCACCGTGACCGGCTCGGTTCCGCATTTTTTTCTGGTCAAAGCTGTCCCGGAAAGGCAAACACTGGCACTCTTGTTTCTTAATGAACGAACAACTTGTCATTCTCGATTTTGGTTCTCAATACACCCAGGTGATTGCGCGCCGCATTCGCGAGTGCCAAGTCTATTCCACCATTCTGCGCTTCGACACTCCCGCCGCCCAGATCGCCGCTCTGCGACCCAGGGGCCTCATCCTGTCCGGGGGGCCTTCCAGCGTCTATGCGGCCGACGCGCCGCTGCCCGATCCCCGCATTTTCGATTTGAAAATACCGATCTTGGGCATCTGCTTTGGCATTCAGATCATGGCCCAGTACCTGGGCGGCAAGGTGGAGCCCGGCCAGAGGCGTGAATATGGAAAAGCGCGGTTGCAGGTGACGGACCGCTCCTGCCCGCTATTCCGGAGCTTGCCCAGAACGCTCCAAGTCTGGAATTCGCACGGGGATAAGCTGTCGCGAATGCCGGCGGGCTTCAAATCGGTGGCGGTGACGGAGAACTCCTCTTATGCCGCCATTGAACTTCGTGCCAAACGCTTTTACGGCTTGCTCTTTCATCCTGAAGTCGTTCACACCACCCGCGGCCACGAGATCATCCGCAACTTTGTCCATCGCGTCTGCGGTTGCGGACGCACTTGGACGATGCGGCACTATATCACTCAGGCCGTGGAAGAAATTCGCGCGCAAGTCGGCAGGGACCAAGTCATCCTGGGCTTGAGCGGAGGCGTGGATTCCAGCGTGGCGGCGGCCTTGCTGCACAAGGCCATCGGCGAGCAATTGACCTGCATCTTCGTCAATAACGGCCTTTTGCGGGCGCGCGAGCCGGAGATCGTGCAGGAAGTGTTTGGACGCCATTTCAAAATCAAGCTCCGTTACGAGAATGCCTCCAAGCTCTTCCTGAAGCGGCTCCAGGGCGTCACGGACCCCGAACGCAAGCGGAAGATCATCGGCAAAACGTTCATTGAAGTATTCCAGGCGGCCACCCAGCGCGCCGGCCAGGCCAGGTTTCTGGCCCAAGGCACTCTTTACCCGGATGTGATCGAATCCGTGCCCATTGGAGGCAACCCCGCGGCCTTGATCAAGAGCCATCACAACGTGGGCGGGCTGCCCAAGAAGATGAAATTCCAACTGGTCGAACCGCTCAAATGCTTGTTCAAAGACGAGGTGCGCCGGCTCGGACTCGAATTGGGCCTGCCCAAAGAAATCGTCCTGCGACAGCCGTTTCCCGGACCGGGCCTGGCCGTGCGGATTCTGGGAGCAGTGACTCCCAGCCGCTGCCACCTGTTGCGCAAGGCCGATTCCATCGTGGTCGAAGAAATGAAGGCCAGCGGCTGGTACTACCGGATTTGGCAAAGCTTTGCCGTGCTGCTGCCCATCCGCAGCGTCGGCGTGATGGGTGATGAGCGGACCTACGATTACACAGTCGCGCTCCGCATGGTCGAGTCTCAGGATGGCATGACGGCTGACTGGGTGAAACTGCCTTACGACCTGCTGGAAAAAATCTCCAATCGCATCATTAACGAGGTCAAAGGCGTCAATCGCGTCTGCCTCGATATCTCGAGCAAGCCGCCGGCGACCATTGAATGGGAATAGACTTGCGCCCCTGATCTCCCCAGCGCGAGTCTCGCCTACCGGATCGGCGCATGGAATTCGTCGGTCCCGCGAAAGAAACTGTGGAGATACTTCTTTTGCGGAACCCATTCGGCATGGCCGTCACAAAAGATGATGTTCCCGCCGGCGACGCCGTGATTATCGCCCGGGTCAGGATAATCCTCGTTCTGCCGCGTGGCATCGGCGGCATCCCGGTCGTCCGCATCGTAAATCAGCCAGATATCCGATGGCCCGCCCGCCTGGCTCCGGTAATTGTATTGCGGGAAGGATAGATTGAACAAGTTGTAGGTGTAACGGCTGACGCTGCTCTGGGTTTTGCGGATGTTGGTGCCCAGGGAGCCGGTTCCGGTTCGGGCGTTCAAGAAGCCGGCCATTTCATAGCTGTGCCCGTTGGTTCCTTTGCGTCCGATGGCGGCGTTGTTCCAAAGATCGGCAATGACAAATTCATTGTCATGGAGCCTCCGCTGGTACGGCACGCCGGTATCGTTGACCGCGTCAGACCCGTTGGGGCCGGGCGCTGGCGGCTGGATGCGCACATCGGTAACCGCGTTCCTGGTGCTCGGACAAATAAAGCTGCGCAGGTTGGAAACGTAGCGCGGGAAAAGCCAGTTCAAGTCGTCATCGGCATAATTCGCCACGCCGGCGAGCGCCCCCTTGTCATCTTCGTCGGCATACAACTGGCTGCCCAGGCCCATTTGGCGGCCATTATTCAAACAAGACGTCCGCCGGCTGCGCTCTCGTGCTTTGCCCAGGGCCGGCAAGAGCAGGCTGGCCAGGATCGCGATGATCGCGATCACCACCAGCAGCTCAATCAAAGTGAATCCTCTGTGGCCACGCATCGGCCCAGATTAGGGGCATTATTCAAACCTGGCAATGGGTCTTCGCAATGGTTAGTGCGGAATGCGGAATGCGGAGTAGGGAGCAGCGCGCGTCGTGGTCCGCCCGCAGCGGCTAAAGCAGGATTTAAATCGGCCATCGGCAATGGCTTGAATTCCCTTTGCCATTTCAAATCCGCAATCTGCAATTAAGCGAAGTGAGGCGCCTTTCGGCGTCTTCCCACTTTCGGCCAACTTCAGAATTCGACATTCGGACTTCGAACTTGTCCCGTCTCCCTTGCCTTTCGGCGTCCACTCCGCTTCCGACCTTATGCACGGCGGAGGCACCCAGCGCGGCCCAGCCGCAACCGAATCCAGTCAAGAAGATTGAGTCAAAAATATTTTGACCCCAATCTTTTTGACCTTAACCGGCTTCCAGAAATCTTGTCGGCCTGCGAAGATTCGGCGGAATAGTAGTGCAAAGCACGGACCTGAAAACCGGGATGCCGAATGCGGAGTGAAAGAAGTTGTCGTCGTTGCCCGCACACATCTGCTGAATGGGAATTTAAACCGGCCATGGGCAAGGCTGGGATCTCTTTTGCCATTTGAGATCTCCAATCTGCAATCAAGCGAAGCGTGGCGCCTTTCGGTTTTCACCCCGCTTCTGACGACAAGGCTAAGGGCTTAATGCTAAAGGCTAAAGATGTCTTCATTGCCATTCGGCATTCAGCCCGCTTCCGACTCATCTTTTAGCCTTCAGCCTTCAGCCTTTGCACCAAAGTCTCCCTTGCCTTTCGGCGTTCACTGCTTTCCCGACCAATTCTGCATTCTGCATTCTGCATTCTGCATTCTGCATTCTGCATTCTGCATTCTGCATTCTGCATTTCCGTCCGTCTCCCTTGCCTTTCGGCGTTCACTGCTTTCCCGACCCCGACTCTGGCGTTGTAACTCACTGCTGGCCAAAAAGGCAAGACCCAAAAAGGTCAAACCTCGGGTTTGGCGATTGGCTGATGGATTTGGCGGGACGCCACGCGATTGGATATAGCATCTCACCCTGTTCTCGTTGTGGCAGTTGCGACCAAGGTCAAACGTCCCGTGGTTTTGTCACTTAAAGAGGTTTGACCTCAAAGTTCTTGAACCTGGAAAAAGCAGTTGCAACCACGAAAGACACGAAAGACACGAAATGGGAAATACTTGGGACCAGCGGATCATTCACCCGGCAGGCCTGCCTGCCGGGGCGGCACAGGCAGGTGAGAAAGAGCCTTTGCCTAAGCTGTTCTGTTTTCGTGTGTTTCGTGGTTTAAACTCAGGATTTTAAGTTGAATTCTTGCTTGATCTGCCGGCCCGCTTTTTGATAGGAGAAGGGCGGTCTCCGGGAGGCCGGAGGGAAACCACAAACAAACAACAACTAACCGAAGAAGTGTAACTGCTTATCCAACAGGATAAGCCGGGTCTATTGGCCTTCTACCCAGGCTCAAAGCCTCACCTTCGGGGCTTTGAGCCTCATTTTTGAGCTTCGGAGCCGAAAAATCGGAGCTTGCGAGCCTCATCATCCGGGCAAAAAGCTTCGTCAACACGGCTCAAAGCGTCGGCGTTTACCCTTTTTGCTTCGACGTTCGGGCAAAAAACCTCGTCAACGGAGCTAAAAGGGCCAGGGTTGACTCTTTTTGCTTCGGTCTTCGGGCAAAAAGCCCCGCCTTTGAAGCTCCAAGCCGCGTCCTGGAACCACTTCAGCCGCAACCTTGAGGCAAAAAGCCCGGTGACAGCGGCTCGGAACAGCAATGCTCGAGGTTTGAACCTGAATCCGGCAATTCAAACCGCGAAATACGCCAAATACGCCAAAGAG
>CAYIIH010000016.1:0-41753 GCA_964363225.1 uncultured Verrucomicrobiota bacterium
ACGCGCTTGGCTTCGGTCTCTGCTTTCAGCCGAGCAGCCTCACGAGCTGCCGCTTTGGCTTTGGCTCTTACGTCGGCTTCTTCGCGGGCTTTCTCCTCGGCCAAGCGTTTGGCTTCGGCTTCGCGACGTGCCTTTTCCTCTGCCTCTTGCCGGGTCTTTTCCTCCGGCAACTGCAGGGCTTTCGCCTCCGCGACCAAGCGCTCTCTCTCCCGCTCTTCAGCTTCCTTCTTGGCCCTGGCCTCGGCCTCAGCTTTGGCCTTTGCTTCAGCTTCCTTGCGCGCCTTCTCTTCCGCATCTTTCCTCGCCTGTTCCTCCGCCAAACGTTCTGCTTCTGCTGCGGCCTTGGCTTTGGCTTCGGCTTCACGCTGCGCCTGCTCCTCGGCCTCTTTGCGCGCTTTCTCTTCCGCTTCGGCCTTGGTCTCGGCTTCTTGACGGGCCTTTTCTTCGGCCAAGCGCTTTTCCTCGGCGAGGCGTTTGACCTCGGCTTCGGCCTTCAGCCGTGCGCGTTCACGTTCTTCGGCCTCAGTTTTCGCCTCGGCTTCGGCTTCGCGCTGCGCCTGCTCCTCGGCCAGTCGTTTCTCTTGGGAGATACGGCTGGCTTCGGCGGCCAGACGCGCCATCTCACGGGCCTCCGCCTCGGCCTTGGCTTTGGCCTCCGCCTCCTGGTGGGCCTTCTGGCACTCTCCGACTTCTCGCCACTCCTGAATCTGGCCAAGGAAATTATCATTCCTTGTCGAGAAATACCTGATTCGTTCTTTTCGGTCCTGATTTCGTTCGCTCTTGCGCAAGCCGACGAGGCGCGTCCTAATCTGTTCGTGGATCTTGAAAAGCGACTGGGCTACTTGGATGTCATAGGCTCTTCTTATCTGCTGTGCCGACTCATCAAACCGATTCACGACTGCGTCTTCTAGGCAACCGATCCATGTTTTCGACCACTTTGGATTGGCAGAGTATATACCTGCAACCGCTTGGACATCGCCTATTTCGGCAGCTTGTTCGGCTCGTTCGTTCAGTTCCTCTGGAATGTCTTCGTCATCCCCTCCGGAAATTCGCCACCCCCCAATCGGAAGCTGGTCGAAATCGCTTTCGCCCGCTTGATTTTTTGCGGTGACCCAGAACAAAAGTTCGCGCCCAGACGGCGCGATCTTGTGGAGGAACTTTGTTTCTGGGAACTTTGTCTTTGTTTCTTTTTCGGACGTATCGATGAACGCGCGCCCGCTAGCCGCTCCCGTCTCAGACACGTAAACCAGGTAATCCGTCGCCCCCGGTGAGGGTTCCCAGATGAGCGATACGCCGTCACTGCGATCCCTGGAAGCCTTTACGCCAGCAGGCGGTTTGGGCGGGAAGAGTTCCTTCAGCAACGCGCGGTGCTCGGCGTCCTTGATTTCCTTCTCAACGCATTGGGGCAGGTCGTCCCGGTAGTTCTCAAGAAACTGGCGCAGTTCGGCGCGGGCGGCTTCTGCTGACCGCAGCGAATCGGCCTGGCTGAGGGCCTCCAGTTTTTGTCGGTACTCAGCCTTAAACGCTTCCAGTGCGGGCGGCAGTTCCTGAAGGTCGCGCTGGAGATGCATCAGTTGGACGGCGAGGTCGCTCAGCCGCTGAAGTTCGACGGCGGGCAAATTGCGAAGTCGGTTCGGCGCCAACCTGATCCATTGGTCAGCGGCGTTTCGGGTTTTGTACTGGCCAATCCCAACGATCCTGATGGCGGTTCCGTCGCTCGCCGTGATTTCCACCTCGGGGGCCAGAGTGGTCACCTGGAAGCCATAGGCGGCGAGGCCCGGTTGGGAGAGCGCCTCCTTCAAATGTTTTTCCAACTGGGTGCGTTTCTTCTGGAACGCCACCTCGAAGCCCTCGAACCTGACAATCGGGACTTGCGCCAGCCAACGTCCGCGGATGTCCGGGAAGTTCATGACAACGCCTCCTCTGCGCTGCCCTCCGTGGCGCGGGCAGCTTGGCCAAGGCTTAAGTTGTTCCGGTCGGATTCGAGCATGCTGCCAGACTCATCACGCCTCGCTGGCACAGAAGCGTCGGTGTTAGCCTATTGTAACTAAGCCGCCGACGGTGGCAATCCTTTCCGTGCGCTGCCGTTCCGCCAGTCGAAGGTCTCCGATCTTCTCTCGACGCAAGTGGTGGTTTGCCGGAATTACCCGCGCGGGCAGCAGAGTAGTGTTACGGAAGCTCGCGCAAACTCAGCGCGAAGCCGAAACGCTGATCGAGCTACCGATCCAAAAGATGGCCCATACCTTCAACGGAACGTGATGGCGGCCAGACTTGTCGCACCGGAGACGGCCCCGTTCGATTCCCGATTATCCGCAAGTGGTCTGTTCTGTGCCATCTGCGGCCCATTTCAACTATCGGCGTTCGTAGGCGCAGCACAAACGCGCTGAAGCCGGAGCCTCAAAATTCCAAGCCCCCCCTCATGACAACTGCCTCACATCGCATTACATGGCGCTGTGCCGCTTTGTTGCGCTCTACTCGCCAAATCCCAGCCTGTAAAAGCCTACATGTAGCCAAACGTTTCGGAGGAGAACTCGGCAGATTAAAGCTTTATCGTCTCCTTGACAACAAACGGGTTGCCCCATCCCGTCTTACCGTGGACCTCGACCGTATAGGTTCCCGGACCGGGAAAAGTAATCTCGAATTGGGTCCCGGTACCCCGTTGCGGCTGGCCGGAAGCAGGTGTCATCACCCACTCGTCAATGGTGAATTCGGCGCTGGGCCGTTCCAAGTCCACGAGCTCGTAAGTCACGCGGAGGTTATCGCGCCTTGCTTCTTTGATTTGCATCGCCCATTCGATTCTCTTGCCTGGGACTTCCGACATGACGAAAGAGTCAGGCTTGACACCTGGCTGATAGCTCCGCAGTCTTTCCTCCTCCCACTGGATTTTCCCGATTTCCTGACCCGGTTCGGCAAGGTACTTCACCTTGTAGCCGGTTAGCACTGGTTTGCCGTCCTTATCGAACAACTTGATCTTTTCTTCTGACGTCAATACATCACCAGAGGGAGTTGTGATCGTCGAGGTTGGTGTTGGTTGGGCCGCCGGATAGGGTCCACTCGGTTTCGGCAAGGGCACGGTCGGGTACTTAGTCTGGATTATGACGCACCCGCCTACGTTGTTGGCGAGCCAGTTCCGAAGGTAAGCCTCAGCATCGTCGCGCGATAAGCCTTTAGCCATTAACATCTGGATTTTGATCTCGTGCAGCAGCGAGTTGTTAGGGTGCAGCTTGTTAAGCTGGAACAGTTCCTCTAGCTCCTCCTTGGTAGCGGCGGCGCCGCGCGCCAGAATGGCCGCAGCTCGCCTTGCCTGCTCGGACGTCAAAGGGTCGGGACCTGTTTGCAGCGCTTGCTCAATCGGGCCCGAGCATCGCGGGTCGCCGATGGCGATCTCAACTGCTCTGCGATAATCCCCATTCTTCAGGACAGTGTTGAGCTGTTCTTTCGGTGTGGTAGTGGGGGTGTCAGGCGGAGCCGGGGCACGCACAGGCCTCACGCCTGGGGCGATGGAATCTAGCACGGGAAGCTTTTCTTCTGGAGTTTTGGCGTCGCCCACTATCTTCGCCATTTCGGCGAGCGCCGTTTTAACCTTTGGCGCGATCCGGGGGTCCTGCGCCAACCGCTCAAGGTCAGCCAGCAGTTTCGCCCGGTTCGCCTCTTTGCTGGCAAAGGTGCTCTGGAGCGACTCAATTGTCTGAAATCTGGTCATCAAGAAAAAGTGATTGGTGACAAATGGTATCCACTTCTGATGCCATTCGACTTCCCAGACAAGCCGGCTGGCATACGCATACCTGTAGCCATCGATCACGTTGGTGGCCGCCAGGTCCACGAAGTCCTTTTTCAGCGCGCTGCCCCCCGCACTGCAATAGGTCTCCCCACTCTTGATGAGGGACTGGTAGTAGGTCTGCCTTTTTTTGAGCTCTTTGCAGTCTCGGGGGTTAAAGGTGGGCAGAGTTTCGGAGTCGCCAGCCAGAGCCACACCTGCAAACACAAAGCCGACCAATAGGTGACGCCATACATTTAAAACTGTCATAACTATTCCTTTCAGTGTACTTGTTTTTATCTAAAACCGCTCGCTCAGAAAGATTCGCCCGCCGTTGGAGGGCCGCCGCATCGGCCCAAGTCAGTACTTCACATCGATTACCCCATTGGCCATCAACACCTGCCCAACGAGCCGCAAGTTCGACCAGGTTCCGGTGATCGAGGTGGACCCAACCACAGCCGGCTCGCGCAGCCCAAGATACACGATGGTGCCGCCAGTTATGTTGGTCGATGCTATGGACGTAATTGGGCAGGGTATGCCGTTGCGCAAAAGCTTGAAATTCTCCGGCACGATGCAACCGGGGTCCAACCTGGCATCCGGTTTGGTCGAGCTGAAAAGGAGCCGCAGCATTTGCGGTGGCTCTATGCGATTGGAGGCCAACGAAGGCGCCGGGCAGATACCCGTGAACGGGTACTGGTAGGCGCAGTCGGCGCGATTGCCTGACCCATCCTCAACACCGGATACCTCAACCTTCCATCCGCCGGGCGCGGGTGGGTGCGGCGAGGCCAAGTCAACCACGATTAGCTTGGGTTCAATGCTCAGGCCAGCCCTGACGACCAGGCTGAGGGGTAGCCAAGGGCCGCTGGCTTCCTGCCGGGCGTAGAGCCGATACATGTTCGTCTGCTGGATCGCAGTACCGACGGGCGGCTTGTTGAACATCAGATTGAGGCGCAGCCGGTCCGCACTGATGGTGACGTTGGTGATGGCTGGGGCCGTTTTGTCTACGGGGTCAAAACGGAACTTCTGGCTATATTGGGCGGTGCGGCCAAAGACGTTGGCGAGCGTCACGATGGCGGCGTAGTCCACGTTCGTCACCATACCTGGAGGAGCCAGCGTCAGGACCACCGTGCTGGGACTGGTGGCGACGGCGTTGAGCACGGTTAGGTTGGTTAGAATGGCGTAGTTGGTAAGTCCCTTGGCGAACTCGGGATGGACGCCTACGTCGGTCTCAATCAGGACCGTCCGCCGATCTTGGTTAGCCGTGACCCTGGAGATCTTGGGGGGCGCATTGGTCACGATCACTGCTTGGTTAGTCACCCGGAGCCAGTTGGTCTGGCGCGAGAGGTCGGCCACCTGGAAGGATAAGGTATTGCTGGGGAAAAGGTTCATGGGCGCTTGCACCACCACGCTGGTGAGTCCCACCGGCAGCGTGGCGCTTAGGGCGGCAGCGCCGTTGACCACGTAGTTGGCGGCCTGCTGCGCGATGCTCGTGTTCAGCCGCTCGTCGAACGTCAGCACCAGACTGTCGAGGCTGGTCACCATGACAGAAACAGCGTTTGGCGCGTTGGTGTCAGTGTACTTAACGATTAGATTAGTCGGTGCCAAGGTATTTCCCCAAATATCCAGCACGCCGGCGGCGCTCACCGTGTTGGTCTCGATGTCCACCAGTTGAGCGTTGGCCTGGAGAATGATGCGTCGCGAATTCTGCGGGTCCGGACTTGCGACGACCGTAATCGGGCTGCCACCCGCCTGTAGGCTGAATGTTGCTGTGAGTTTCCCCTCGCGCGTAGCCAAAAGTAAAGACTTGGGATTGATCCTGTTGCCGAACGTTACAACCACAACATTCTTCTCGTTGCGCGGGCCGACAATCCCAAGAACCTCAGCCGAGAGGGCGGCCAACCGTTTTGGCCAAAGAGCGTGGACCACCAGGCCAGCGGCAGCAAGGCCGACAAAGATGGTGGCCCAAAGCATGATTATTCTGGCCCAGTTGATGCGTCGTTTCCAGTGCTTAGCGACGACGGTCGGGTGCGAAACGTCGGCGGGGGTAGCCCGCACAGGTGTGGTCGGGGCAGGAAGCTGGCCTAGTCCTGTCGCTGGGCTTTTGATGGGAACGGGCAGGCCGAGTTTCTCGTCATTGGTCAGGCACAAACACTCGTTTTCGGAGTAGAAAAAGCGCTTGTAGAGGTTATACACTGCCGAGTCCTGCTCGTACTGCTTCTGTAGCTGCGGCTTGAGGGCTTTGTCCTCCAGCAACTCCAGTTCCTTGGCAGCCTGAGCGATTTCTTCCTGGTCTTTGACGCCAGGATGCGGGCACAAGATGAGCAATCGTCCGGCAAAGGGCTTTCCGTAAACGAAGTAGGCATCAGGTCGCTTATCTGGGTCCGGCAACCGGAAGCCACGGCGCAGCTCCTGTTCGTAGGAAAGCCCGGCGGCATGGGATGGCGTGCCAGGAACCGCAGGCTGAGGATGGGCCTGGCGGTAGAACTCTTCGGCTGCTTTTTGGAATTCAGCGACATGGCGGGCGGGCAGAGCTTTCAACGGCCGGACCTTCCAAAACTCATACCACCACTTCTGGATTTCTTTCCTGACGTATTGCCCGTTGATCAGACGCTCGATGTGCGTCAATTTGCCGTTGGCGTCCAGGACCGGGAATGCCAGATATGCGCCTAACGAGTCTTTGATCCGGCTCAGTTCGATGCCTTCGCGGAAAAGTCGAAGCCAACTCATGGCCCACCTCTTCAATACCGCAACCACGGTGTCGCCGTCTCCGACCAGAGGAAGGGATGACCCTTTCCGCTTTTCGCAGCCCCAGAGAACCATAAGCTGGGGCGCAAACCGCTCCCCCCAAACCCAATAGGCATCGCGCTCCTCCCGGGGGTCTGGCAGCTTGAGGTTTTGGCGCAGGTTGGCTTGGTCGGAGGTAATCCCTCCCTTGTAGAAACTGCTGGCCACTTCTTCAAACTCCCGGAGCGCGCCTTCGTGGAGGTAGCGGAGGGGCCGTTGGCCCTCCTGCTTGCCATACTGGACTTCGCCCAAGCCGCCGCCTGAGGTCAGCACTCGTTGGGCCTTGGCCAAGAAGCGCGACAGACCTTCATTGGGACGCTTGACCAGTTGCTGGTTGTATGCTTCATCAAGGTAATATCCGCCGATCGGCGTCTGAAGGATGAAATAGGGGCTCCGGAGCGCGCGAACCGGAAGTTCCGGCGCGGCAGGGGGATTCAGGTTGGGAGTGGCGTGAGTTCCGTTCATAGGCGGCTAGCAGGTAACCACGCGCGCATGGCAAAGCACTCTTGGGGTTTGGCCCGACTTGTCCCGGACGATCCAGGACAACGCCTCCTTCACGTATATCCGGTTCGCCGAACCGCTTTCCACTGACAACATAGTGTTCACGTCAAAACGATCGCCTTCCAGGGCCAGTATGATATCCATTGGCAGGCCTGTGGCGTCGAGGAAATTCTGAAAACCAGCGCGCCATTCCTGGGCCGCTTCCAGCGGTTTGGCCCCCACCGCCTTCCAAAAGAGATAGGCCTCGGTACCGACGCTGTGCAAGGTCGCGGCCACGGTGCGCAGGTCGCGCTCCTCTGCGCGCGCGGCGTTCGTAAATACGCCCAAAGCGAGGAACAACCCAAACGCGCGGCGATCCTGCTGGGCCAACCGCTCCTCGATTCGGCTCCGCCACCCGGCCAACGGCTCCTCACGAAAGATAGGCGGCCAAGCCAGAGCGGCCAGGGCCTCATCCCGGGCTTTGACTTGATTGTATGCCATAACGAGCTTCAGGTTTACTTCCTCCAAGCGAGATTGGGTTTCCGACAGACGCTGTTCAAGCTGCTGCCAAACGCGGGTGGTCTTGGCAGCCAGTTCGTCCAATTGGGAATTCCACACTTCGCCAGCCTTTTTGGCTGCGGCGTCCAGGTGGCCTCGCCAGACTTCAGTCTGGGAATGCTCAAGACCTTCAACCTGATTTTGCCATTGGCCCAGGTGCGTCTCAAAATGGGTGATCCAGGCTTTCTTTGTCTCAGCAATCTCAGTTTCAAGGCGGATTTGCCATTGGCTGCGCTGTTCCTCCAACACCTTTTCCCAGGCTTGCTTGATTTGCTTTCCTTCAGCTTCGACTTCAGATCGCCAGGATGCCTTGGCTAGGTCAAAAACCTTCTGGAATTCCTGTTGGGCCCCGGCTTGCAGCGAGCGCAGCATAACCTCAGCTTGCTGCTGCCATGCGCGCGCCGCCTCCTGCACTGCGGCCTGGATGGTTGTGTCGCTGAGCGTGTTGCTGAACTGCTTGGTTTGCTCTTCAACCACGGTTTTGAAGTTGTAGATCGCTTCGCTTACCTGCTTGTTGACCCCTTCCGACAACTTTGCGCTTTGGTCTTGCATAGCTTTGAGAAATGCGTGCTGTTTCTCCTGGTTTTCGGCCAAACTCCCGTTGAGTTCCGCCACGCGCCGCGTCACGCCTTCCAGCTCTGGTCGGAATGCGCTCACCAGCGCCTGTCCCAACTCCGAGACCTGGCTTTTGAGCGCGGTCTCGGTCTGGCTGGCGACGGACTTCCGGTCCCGCAGCAGAACAACGGATACGGCCAGAACGCCAAGCCCCAACACCAGGTTCAGCCACACCGCTGCTTTTAGCGAGGTGGGGATAGTGGCCGAGGCTGGGGTTCCGGTGGCCGTTGTCTGAGGGAGCTTTTCAATTCGAGACCGCAAGTCGCTGAGGTTGGTCGAGAGCGTCACGATTGCTTCGCGCATCCATTCCAGGTTCTGGGCGAACTTGACGGAAGGGTCTTGACCGGGTTTCCCAGCTTGCGTGGCCGTGACCGGAGGCAGATTCGTAAGCAAATGTTCCAGCTTGGGAATCAGTGCCTCCCATTTCTGGGACACAGAATCTACCTTTTGCTTTTGTTGAGTCTGTTCCTGTTCGACATTCTGCAACCGCATCTTTTCGGCCTCGGTCATGCCTTTCTCCGCTGGTCCGGGTCTTTGCGTCAATTGAGCGACCTGCTGAGTCAGATTGGAAACCGCGGACCGCGCGGTCACAATCTCCGACCGCAAGTCGTTTGCGAGCTTATTGGTCGCCTCTGCCACGGAGGCAAAGACCCCGCTGATTGCCTTTTTTAACTGCTCGCTGGTGACGCCAGTACCGGCAGGCTGCGCTCCTCCCACAGGGCGCATCGCACCTAATGGGGACTGATCCCCTGCACAAGCCTCAAAGGTAACGCACAAGCTGATCACTGCGGCCATCAAGCTGGCCCGTACGGCTTGCTTGCCGACTTTTGGTTTGCCACTGAAAAAAAGTGCTAGCCGGCCCGGTTTCAGACTTCCGCCACCATAGCGGCAGGTTTTCGGCCCGCCGTAACGCGTAGCATCTTGCCGCCCGCCCCAAACCCGAACCGATCTGGGCAGTAGCGAGACTCGGAAGCCGTCTGCACCCAGCCAAACACCTGCCGCTCCGGCTGTTTGAATACACCTCATACCCGGTGCGCAACGGATCCTGACGCCAGAGAAGCTCCGGCTAGCGTCACGTCCAGCCGCGGGTTGTCGAGCCAGAACTCTCCTTCCTCCTCCATAAGCGTGTTCAGTTCTAGCCGCACGTCACGCATGTTGATGACTTGTCCCGCAGTGAGCGGAGTGACCCGGACCGGTTCCAGCATATCGCCCTTGCCTCTAATGGACACCCAGCGGAACGAGACCTCGGCCCACGCCACTTCCGGCGGGTGGGTTGACGCTGGCGGGTTCCAGTTCAGGCGGTAAACAGGTGCCGGTTGCACATGTTCGTCCTTCACCAATTGGCGGCCGATCCAGAGGGGCCCCGCCAAGTTGACCTTCAAAGGTCGGCTTTCCAGCACCAGCCGATCCGGGTGGTTGGGATCACTCATCGCCCCAATGTAGTCATTGGGATTAAAGATTATGTTCACGGGTTCGAAGAAGCCGCCAGTCGATCCTCCCTTGGGGATGATGCCCCAATAAGCATTCTTCTGAAACTCGTCCGGGTCCTCGATGATGACGGTGAATCCCGTCGTATTTCGATTCCGAATGTCCTGATACAGGGCTGCGCCGACGACGGTGCAGGTTTTGGCATCCATGATGCGCCCTTCGCCGACGGTGGCAAACGGATACCATTCACCTGCCGGGTAGTTTTTGACCTGAATAATGCGCTGCGGCAGCAGCGGGAAGGTCTGTACCAGCAGGTCGCGCACGCGGGGCAACTCCGAGGGCTTGCCCGATACAATCAGGAGTTGGCAGTTATGACGGGCCACCAAGTTGCTCAGACCGGTGAACAGCGAGAGGAACACGTCGTCGATGCATTGCTCCACTGCCGCCACGCTGCAATTCAGTACGGCCTGATCCGAGAATACCTTGTCCTGCGCAGACCAACCCGCTTGGGGGAAGTAGTGTTGGATGACCTTACAGCAAAGCTGGTTGAGATCATCCAAAGTGCTGGCGTCGATGATCTGCGCAGCGATGCACTCGCGGATGTTGAGAGGGTGGCACCCGTCCAGCCCCCCGTGCTGCCGCCGCAGCGGGTCGCCGGATGTGGTCTGAGCGGGACGTTCACAAAGCGCCTGAAGCAGAAGGTTGGCCAGCGGAATGAACAGCAGCCGAATGACTCGCGCCAAGCGCTTGGACGCGGTGGCTCCGCCATCGCGGATTTCGCGGATGTGCGGGTGCCGAGGCTGACGGAAAAGCGTCTGGAGATGGCTCCTGGCCTCGGCCAAAGCCGGATTTTGCCGTCCGTTAGAGGACTTGAACCAGATGGGGATGAGCACCTGTTCGATGATCTTCTTTACCACGATGTCGCCGGCGACAGGGTAGCCGTCGCGGAACAGTAATTTGGGCCGAAGAATGGCCCCGTGAGGGTCTTCGTTGATGTACTTGATGATGGCCAAGTCGGTGGTGCCTCCGCCTATGTCGAGGTTCATAACCACTACGCTCCGTTCCGTTCCGTAGAGTTCGATCCATTTGGCCGCCTGATTGGCGAACGATTGGATCTCGGCGTAGAGGATTGGCAGTTGCGAGCACACCGCTTCGTCGAGGTTCTCGCGGCAAAGCAGCGGCTGGCTTCCGCCCCGATCCACGGCCTCCCAACAGTCTTCAAACCGGGTCATGGCGAAGAGATTGATGGCGCGCTGCCACTGGCGGAAGTAAAGCTCCCGTTCTTGGAAGGTCCAACCTGCCGGACAGGTAACGCGCACGCAGCGCAATCGGCGAGGCAGAATGCTGCCCTTTAAACCCGCCAGGTAGGCTTCCGAGTTGATCTGCCGATAGGCGGCCTCCAGCAAAGACATTGCAAACCAGCAGACGGCGTCGCTATAGGAATACGTCGGCGCGGCGCGATACACGAAGGGCTGGAACTTGGCAGGGTCTTTGGGTTGGACGAGCTTCAGCCCCAGAACGTCGCTTTCCGTTTCTTCCGTGTTCAAGTCCTTGCCATCCGTGGACATGAAATAACGGATCAGGCCCATTAACGGGACGAACACATTTGTTCCTGACGGGTCTGGTTGGTTGGGAATCTGAAACCAGATGGTCGAGCCGGGGACACTCGGATGTCCTTGCTGGGCCAAGCTCCACACGTAGCGCTTGGGTGAACTGAGGTAGAACCGATAGTCCCAGTCGAGCTGGGTTCCAGAGAAGATTCTCGCTGCTCCTTCGACTGACTTTCCGCCACCGACCAACGCGGGGGACAACTCCACGAAGACGTGTGGGACGGAGCATTCCATAAGCCAGCCCTTTTGGCCAGTCTGTTCGAAGTCATACTCGTCGGCGTTGCGGACCACGAAGCTCAAACATTCACCTGGTTCCAAGTGCGCAAAGAGGCTTTGGTGTAGCAGCAGCCAGGAGTCAATAATCGCCAGATCATTCTGGTCGCCGGCAATCCAGTTCAGCGAGCGCGGCAGCCCTACTCGCGGGCCGACGCCGGTAAGTTCGGTCCCCCGCGGGCTGATCTTCAAAGCCCGCACACGGTCGCTTAAGGGCGTGCGCCCCGATTCCAGAAGCACTGCGGCCGTGCGCGTGTTGCCCAAGTCCACCACCAAGTCCACGTCCACATGGCCGCCGGCACTGCCCTTGAAATGGACCTTCAAATCCACGTCAAGAATGGAGGGCGACGCCGGGTCGCCCAGCGCCAGGCTGCGGATTTCCTCGGTGTGGCCGGCCATCGGGTGGACGATGTGTTCCCGCGCGTACGGGAACACGTTGTCATACATTGGGTCCGGTTCGCACGATTGAACGTCGTAGAGGGTGCCGCGCAACCAGTGGCCCAGGTTGGACTCGACGGCGATGCTGATGATCGGCTTGTTTTCGGCGTCCGTCCCCAGCCGGAAGCGTAACCAAGGGTAGGCCTTGCTCCAGGGCATGAACTGCCGCGGGCTCTGCTGCACAAGCTTTACGAGTTCGTGCTCTTTCCTCTGCGGGAGCAACTCGCCCAGCGGCCGGGTGAAGAAGTGATGGCCGGTGTTCGGGAAGACTTTGAGGATTAGCGGCATAACATCCAAGTTTAACTACGGATTGGGTTCGCTGCCGGCAGGCCCCACTTGGTAGCGGTCACACAGCGCGACCAACTCGTCCGTGCCCGGCACCTGCACGTGGACAATGGAATCAATCGACGCGTTGATCAAGTTCGGCAACCGATAGCGAAGGAACGGCTCGACCAAGACCATGTAACTTGGCGGCTTAGCTTCGTCATAGTCCACACTGTGCTCGCCGACCAGCGCGTTCGACATCTGCACCGCCAGGAACGGTAGGTGGTGTGACTGACCTTTGGCGTGCGGACGGTCTTTGCCCGCCCGCACATCTTCGCGCAGCCACCGTGCCATTTCCGGCATCTGCGGCTTGATGGATTCGACCAGGCTCGTGAGGAAGGCCTCGGCCAAGGCCGGGCTGGTCACCCCAAGGATGCTCCAATCGGGCGGCCCTCCCGAAGCGGGCGCCGCCGTGCCGGGACTCGGTCGCCACCGTGACGCCTGTTTCTTGATCCAGCCCTGATACTGCTTCACGAGAAAGTACTCGGTAATCTCGTGGTTCTCAGTGGGCAGGATTTCCAGATCGGTGTAGTTAACGTTCAAAAACTCCCGGAGGGCGTGGTTCAACCGGCGCATCCGGCTCTCAGGCAGGTACCCGACTTGGTCTCGATCAGGCCTCAGCGAAGCTTGTTCCAGCACTCCTAGCAGTCCAGGCACGTTGTCCGGCAGGTGTTCAATCGGCTCTCCCTTACGCCGCACCGCGGTCTGCACCAAGTTCCGTAGCAGGCGTTGCAGGTTCTCGCGGCGGATGTCGTGCGGTTCCGCAGGCGGGAACACAAACTCGCCTTGAAGCAACTCCTGGAGGGCGTTCGTCTCCGCCCATTTGCGGTCTTCCAGAATCTTGAGCCGGTTCAGTTGTCCTTTCTTGGAGAGTTCGGCCAGTTGGTCACCCAGTTGCCGGAACAAGCATGCCGCCCCCCCGGTCTCACGGTCTTCAAGCATCGCCTTGAGCGTCTGCACGCCCGGGTCCGCTGCGAGTATGGCCGCGTTTTCCTTTGCCCAGTCCCAAAACTTGGCCTTGCGGGTCTTCGCGCCGCCGTCTTCCGCGCGTCTGGCCGCTGCTTCGGCCTCCCAGGCCTCAAGCTTCGCGCGCAGAGAATTGCGGAGGGCCGGTGACAAAAACTGGAGCAGCAGTTCTTGCTCCTTCAGCAGCGCATCAAACAGTATCGCCGACGGGATGGAATCGTCCGCCGGCTTCCCGCGCGCATACTTGTAGTAGTTCAGCGCGAAGGTGCCCTTCAGCACGCCAGCGTTTGACACGCGGCCCAACTTCTTCACGTTGTCCGCTTTCGCGGCAAAGAATTCCTCGCCCTGACGGGCCAGCGCGGCATAACTGTCGAACAAATCCTTCCACCACGTCAAGGCGAGGTTTAGCGGCAGCGGACTCTGGCCGCCCATCTTGCGGTCGTAGTCCGGTACCATGCAACTCCACCATGTGTTGATGCCGGTCAGGATTTGGTCGGCGTTGGCTGGCGGGAAACGGTCCAGGAATAGGAAGATGGTGAACCCGTCGATGGTCAACCGCTTGGCGTAGGCACCCACGATCGAGGCCGTCTTGCCGCGCTTGAGGATCTTCGCGAAAAACCGGTACGTGCTGAAGCGCTGCTCCTCAGTGAGGTGGCTTTGCTCTTGGGCCGGGATTGCGTCCCACACCGCGATCCGGGTTACTTCGTTGGCCACGTCGTTTGACACGCCGGGGAAGTCCAGTAGGTCGCTCTTGTCCAGGAACTCCCGGAACGGTGAAGGCGGCAGGTTCGCAAAATTCACCGGCATCAAGATCTCCGAGACCAGCCCCTGCAACAGCCCGAACTCGTCCACGTTCGCAAACGGTTCCGCCGGCTCGCCGCCATCGTCCAGGTCGAAGAACACCCGCTCCCCCTCCACCCGAGAAAACAGCCGAGGCAGCTTCTGTTGCCCCTTCTGGATCAGATCGTAGGCGTCCATGTTTAGCAGGAGCGCGGCGGCCTTGTGCGTGCAATGCACTGTCTTGTCGCCCCACTGTTCCTGGAGCCAGGCGAGCTTGCGCAGCAGTTCGTTGTAGAACCTCGTGATCTTGGGAGAGCCGTCCCACAGAATCCGGCCGGCGAACTCTCGTGCCCGCTCCGGGCTGCTGAGGAGGCTCCGCTGCTCCAGCAGCGAATGGAGGATGCCCTGCCACTCTCCGGCTTGCCGGCACGAGAGGGCCAGCTTCTCAAACCGTCTTACGCCGGCGAATACCAAGTCCTCCAGCACCTCGCACAGGCCGTGGACGATCTCATAAGCCCGCCGGTCTGCCGGCACCCCTTCAGCCACGGCTTGCTCCAAGTTGAACCGATCCAATTCGTTTAAGAACTCTTCCTGCACCCATTCCTTTTGCTGCCATTGCGCTTGGGGTCGGCCCAGGCACTCGCTATCGTAGCCCATAGCCAAGGCGGAGAGGATTTGCTTCTCGCCTGAAAAACGCAGCTCCGCCGGATACTTGGGAAACAACACTCGATGCCCACCGCCGCTCCCGTCTAGCGCCCCATGCACAAACCGTGTCAGCACCGCTGAGGCGTCCCGACCGCCGGTGTAGGGGTTGATGGACACTACGCCCTTGGCTCGGTCCATCTGATCTTGGGGCAGATCCACGAAAAACACCACCGGATCCGCGCCCGGCCAGTAAAGGCCCGACCGCGTCCCGTCCACAGGGTCGTCCAGCTGCAACTGGTCCCACACATTGTGATCTAGGAAATTGCTGAGCAAGGTGGACTTGCCAGTTTGGGATGGGCCCCAGAGTGCGAACGCCGGCCGCAGGTTCTTCTCTGCCGCCGCCACCTGAGCAAGCTGATGGTTCGCTGCGTAGAGCCGGCGCAGCCAATCCCGCGTGGAGAGAGCGTAATTGCCGGGACGGCCGATGCCATAGGTCCAGAACCAGTCTATGAGCTCTTTCGAGAAGTCAAGTGCTTTTGAGGGATCGAGTGGCATGGACTGTGGTTCGAGATGGTTGATTTCGCTGGAAAGGTAAGCCGATCGGGCCATTCACCATGCGGGCGACTGCGGTTATGCGAAAGAAAGCAAATCAGATCGAGGAAAAGTCCGACCAGATCAGGGATGATGGCGAACGATATTGGAAAGGATGCATCCGATGCGTCCACTGAAATCAGGTTTTGCTGACAGCGGTTGTTTTTCATACCCGTGCGTTGCCTGTCCGGATCTTCTGGGTAGAACTCTAGGAGTCTCTAAAGAGCTTTGCAATCATTTTCCACGGCTTTTCGTGGCGCCATCAACCTCGGCTCCTTTTCCAGTTGCGGTTCGCCTTCTCTTACTGAGTTGATTGAGCTGATTCTGCCGCCCCAGACAAGGCTGCGAGTCGAGAACTCTGCCTTCTTGGCCAAGAACTTGCCGCGCTGACAGTCGCTGGTGCCGCGCGCCAGCACTGGCCCAGGATTGTAACAAGCCACACCAGTAGGTGGCAACGGCCGAAAACCAGCCTTGTGCGCCGCCTGCTTAGGCCAACGGTCAGGCAACATTTCTTTACCGCGCCGGACCGTGGCTAGTGGCTCCGCTCACACGCCACTCTGAATCCTGTCTAAGATAGAGCGTCTGGGTCGGGAAGGCCATGTTGATTCTATCCTTGGCGAATCGCCGCAGGAGTTCCAGATTGATCTCCCCCATGCCGGCAACGTAGGCCTTGTAGTCGGTTGATTTCCAGCAGTGGACGACGAGGATGTTCAGGGACCAGTCGCCAAATTTATTGAAGTTAACGGCCAGGTCGGCGGTCATCGGATGATTCCGGTACACCTCCTCGATGATGGTCATGGTCCGCCTGACCTTTTCGGATGGGGTGTCGTAGTTGAGGCTAAAGTTGATTTCGGTTCGGATGTTTGGTCGTTGCGTAATGTTGGTGATGGTGGCGTTGCCTACCGTTTTGTTGGGGATAGTTACCAGGTGGCCGTCCAAGCTGCGCACCCGGGTGCTGCGCAAGCCGATGGATTCCACCACCCCGTCCACCGACTCCAGCTTGATGCGATCGCCCACGTAAAACAGCTTGTCGGCGAAGACACACACTGCCCCAAACAGGTTGGCGATGGTGTCCTGGGCTGCCAGACCGATGGCCAGACCGCCGATCGAGAGCGAGGCCAGAATGCCGGTGATATTCAGCCCCAAGCCTTGCGCGGTGGCCAGCACCGCGACAATCACGATGAACACCTTCAGGCTATTGCGGGCGATGTTGACCACCTGCTCGTCGAAGGTCTTGCCCTGCTCGAATCCAGCCCGTCGCTTCCAGTAAGCGGCGAGTGCCTCCACACTTTTGAGCGCCGTGTAAGTTAGCGACGCAGCTACCAGCAGCCACATCCCTATAGCGAGGTAGTTGCCCACCCAAATGGGCCAGGTAAATATGCGCAGTCCAATGTGGAGAAACACGACGAAAAAAATGACTCGGATCGGTCCTCGCAACGGCTCCAGCACCACATCATCGTACCGCGTCGGCGTCCGAGCCGCCCACTGCTGCAACCGACCGCTAATAAACCAACCCAAGAGTTTGGAGGTGCAAAACGCCAGCACGAGGTAGAGCGCGGAGGCGAAATACTTCCAGAGCGGCTGGCCCAGGAACGGCGTTTGCAGCGCCTCCGACCGGTTCAAGCCGAAGTTCATCCAATCTGTGGCCGATGCGAAGAATAAGCTGCTGGAAGGTACTGTTCCATTTGCAGTTCTGAACAGTGCACCGTGAGTGAGGTTGTGTGAGTTGGCCCAAACAGAGCATGTCAGCACGAGGACTGGAATGAAAACACCCAAGAGTATTTTTGAATTGAGTTTCATAGTGCCGGCAAGTCTAGTGGCAAGACCTAGCTGAAAACAAGTCCTGGCCCGCACAAGGAAACCGAAGCAGCGCAGTGGAGCTTTCACTCTGTCTTATTAATCCATCGTCGTTTGGACTTGCCGCCCGCCGCCGCCGCCTTAAATTAAGAGAGTGCAAGGTTCGCAGACTTACGCATCGAGTCTCGGTTGCTCTCAGCGTTTGGGGGCTTCGCAAGTGCTCAAAACGAAAAGGAAAGGAAACGCATGAACATCCTTAAGTTCACAGGTTTCGATGTAAGCCCAGTGGTCGCGGCGGGTGTTGTTCTCGCCGCGATGGTGGCTTTGGTGGTCGCGTTCAAGCTGACGAAGTTCTTCGTAAAGGCGATACTTTTCGTTGGAGCTTTGGCGGTGTTTTCGGCGGCAGTATGGTGGTTCTTTTTCAAAGGTGGAAGCTGAATTAGGTCGAGCGTGACCACGCTGAACAGCTACTATCCTTGGCCGGTCTACCGTGCTAAGGAACAAAAGAGTAAGGTGTGCATCTTGTGTCGTGGTACGAGCAAAACTGGAATTCTGTGTGCGATATCAAACGTTGTGCGAAAAAGGCTGGATAAACTGCGCTGCCGGCGGCAAATTTGCGCTCGGCTTTCCAAAATCAAGCTATGAACGAGCGCATTGGCATTTTAACGGGGGGCGGAGATTGTCCGGGGCTGAACGCAGTGATTCGCGCCGTGGTCAAATCCGCCAGCAAACGCGGCTGGGAAACGATCGGTTTCCGTGACGGCTTTGAAGGGCTGCTCGAACCGCTGCGCTACCAGCATTTGGATTACAAACAAATGGACGGCCTCCTCAACGCGGGCGGCACCATCCTGGGCACGACCAACAAAGGCCGCTTCGCCGCCAAGACCGGCCATGGCCAGGTCAAGAGCATCCCCGAAGAAATCCTGGCGCAGGCGAAACAGAACTTTGACAAGCTGGGCTTGCGGGCCTTGGTGTGCGTGGGAGGAGACGGTTCTCTCACCATTGCCCAGCAACTGTTCGAGCACGGCGTTCCGCTGGTGGGCGTCCCCAAGACCATCGACAACGATCTGGAAGCGACGATCATCACCTTTGGCTTTGATTCCGCGGTGGCCTGCGCCACGGATGCACTCGACCGGCTCCACACCACGGCCGCCAGCCACGACCGCGTCATGGTGCTCGAGGTCATGGGCCGCTACGCCGGCTGGATTGCGGCGCATTCGGGTATTGCCGGTGGGGGCGACGTGATTTTGATTCCGGAGATTCCGTTCAATTACGAAAGCGTTTGCGCCAAGATTGCCGAGCGCGAAGGCCAGGGCAAACATTTCACTTTGGTGGTCGTGGCCGAGGGGGCGCGGGAGAAGGGCGGAGAGTTTATTACCCAGGCCGGTCCGGAGAAGAATCGCGAAGCGAAGCTCGGTGGGATTGGCGAGGTGGTGGCCCGCGAAATCCAAGAGCGAACCGGCAAGGAGACCCGCGTGTGCGTGCTGGGCCATTTGCAGCGGGGCGGCGGCCCGACCACTTTCGATCGCTTGCTCTGCACGCGTTTCGGGGCCAAGGCCGTGCAACTGATCGCCGATGAACAATACGGCTACATGGTGGCCAGCCGTCCGCCGGATACGATCGCGGTCAAGATTACCGAGGCCATTGGACGCTTGCGCACGGTTCCCCTCGACGGTGACATCGTCCGCACGGCCCGGGCCTTGGGCGTCAGCTTTGGCGATTGATTTTGCTTGGAAAGCGCGCAACTTTTCGCCCGGTTGGTGATCAAATCAGTAACAAGCTTGAATGACGACTGCCCGCACAACTCCCTGGAGCGACACTTGCCGGAAAATTGTCGGCAACATCGAGTTGGTTATGAAAGGGCAAACAGCCGCAGTGCGCAAGTTGCTGGCGGCCTTCCTGAGTGGGGGGCATGTCCTGCTGGAGGATTTTCCAGGGACCGGCAAGACCACCCTGGCCAAGGCCCTGGCGCGGTCCATCGACGCCCAGTTCAAGCGCATTCAGTTCACGCCGGACCTGCTGCCCACGGATATTCTGGGGGTGTCGATTTTTGACCAGCGCGATGGCGCTTTTCATTTTCACGAAGGCCCCGTCTTCACCAATATTTTGTTGGCCGATGAAATCAATCGAGCTTCACCGCGGACACAATCGGCGCTCCTGGAAGCCATGGGTGAAAGCCAGGTCAGCGTGGAAGGGGAACGCCGCCGGTTGCCGGAATTGTTCTTTGTGGTGGCGACGCAAAACCCGGTGGAGTTTCGCGGCACGTATCCGTTGCCGGAGGCGCAAATGGACCGGTTCGCCCTGCAATTCACTCTCGGCTACGTGCCGGCGCAAGAAGAAGTGGCCATCCTCTCTGCCCAGGAGAAGAATCATCCGCTGGACAATCTGGCTCCAGTCGTTTCGCTGGAGGACGTGGTAGCCCTCCAACATGCGGCCAGAGAGATTCGGGTCAGCAACGAGTTGAAGCGCTACGCCGTCGATCTGGTGGCGGCTACTCGCTCGCGCCCCGGGGTGCAATTAGGCGCCAGCCCGCGCGCCTCGTTGGCCCTGATGAAAGTGGCGCAGGCCCTGGCGTTGTTTGAGGGACAGGAGTTCGTCACGCCGGAACATTTGCAGGAGATTGCCGTGCCGGTCATCGCTCACCGGATGGTGATGGAGCCTCAAGCGAGGTTCTCCGGTTTGACCGCCCGCGGGGTGGTGGATGAGATTCTGAAGAAAGTCCCTGTTCCGGCGTAGCGAACCGTGTTTGGAGTCCCGGCTTCAGCCGGCTGGGCGCGCCACGGTTCCGTCGCACCGGGAACTTGGGCTGCGCAGACGGCCAAGACTTATGCCTTTCGCGAATTCAGGCCAGGCTTTGTCCCGAAGGGACAGCAATCTTGCGTTCGAGGCTGGCGAGTTTCCGAGAGGCCTTGCGGCCAAAATTGGAACCACCGACACGGTTCGACGGCACACTTACGGCTGAACGCGCGTCATGATTCGAAGACTTGTCTATCGCGGTTACCGGCTCGTTGCGGCGGTGGCCTACAGGGTCAGCCGGCGGTTCACCAAAGCGGGCCTGTCTGTGTTGGCCGGATTGGCTGTTACGGCCGGACTGGGCTTTGATACGGAACAAACCATGTCGTACCAGGTCTTCAGCCTGCTGCTGGCCTTGCTCCTGGTCGCCATTGTTTTCACCTTCTTTTTTCGAGTACGCATGGCCGCCAGCCGAATCCTGCCACGATTCGGGACGGCCGGCTGCCCGCTGCGCTATCGCGTCGTATTGAAAAACAACACGGCCAAAGCGCAATCCGGCCTGGTTTTGTTGGAGAATCTGGCGGATCCACGGCCCACCTGCGAAGACTTCATTGCCGAGCAACTGGCGGAAGAGCAACGCCTGAAGTCCTTGCGTCTGGTGCGAAAGGCACGCAGCAACGGCGTGAGAATGGCTCAGGTCAAAGAGCAGCCTTTGTCCCAGCTTCCGCCCCGCCACGAAGCGGAAGTGCAGATCGAAATGATGCCGCTCAAGCGAGGGGCCTTAAGGTTCACCGGCTTGACGATTGCCCGCCCAGACCCCTTCGGCCTCTGCAAGGCCTTCATCACGCTGCCCATGGCGCAATCCGTTTTGATTTTGCCCAAACGCTATCCGCTGCCGCCGATTGCCTTGCCCGGCACCCGGAAATATCAGCCCGGCGGTGTGGCGATGGCTTCGGCGGTGGGCGAATCGGAAGAGTTCATTTCCTTGCGGGAGTATCGGCAGGGCGATCCGTTGCGCCATATTCATTGGAAAAGTTGGGCCAAAGTCGGCCGGCCCATCGTCAAAGAGTACCAAGACGAGTTTTTCGTCCGTCACGCCTTGGTCCTGGATACGTTCCTGGAGGCGGGCAGCCGCGAGGTTTTTGAAGAAGCGGTGTCGGTAGCGGCTTCCTTTGCCTGCACTGTCCAGACACAGGAATCGCTCCTGGACCTGATGTTCGTGGGAGTGGAAGCGTTTTGTTTTACGGCGGGCCGGGGATTGGCCCACACGGATCAGATGCTGGAAATCCTGGCCTCCGTGCGGGTTTGCCGGGAAAAGCAGTTCAATTCACTACTGCGGCTTGTTTTGGAGCATGTGGCGGCTTTGAGCGGCTGTATCTGCATTTTCCTGTCCTGGGATGCGCAAAGGAAGAAGTTCGTCGAGTATCTTAAAATGATCGGCGTCCCACTCCTGGTATTGATCATGACAGAGGAAGGCGCGGCGGGGGCGCTGGACCCCGGCCCGCTCAGGGATCAGCCGGAGTGTTTTCACGTGCTGGAAGCCGGCAAGGTCGAGGAGGGACTGGCCAGTTTATGAAAACTCCTCCCTTGCTGCTGGGCGCGACGCTGCTCTTTTGGGGATGGCAAACCGGTTATTATGTTTTTGCCGGCCTCATGGCGTTGATCGTCGAAGCAGCCTGCCTCAGCAAGGCGCGCTGGGAGTTTTCGGATGAGGATTTCAACCGTGTCTGGAACGTCTGCACCGTCCTGTTTTTGGGAACGGCGGTTTATGTTTTCACCGCGAACGAAGGCGCGTCGGCGGTCACGGGCTTCTTCCAGGCCAATTCATTTGCCGGACGCAGCCAATCGCTCAGCCAGGCGGCCAGGGCCGTCCTAGTCTTCATTCAGTGGCTGCCGCTGGTCTTCGTTCCTTTGGTTGTTGCGCAAGCCCTCAGCGATCGGGAGAGAATTGGCTTGAGCACGTTTTCCTGGGTCTTGCGGAGGAAAAGAGCCAAAGAAAAGCTCGTTGGCCGAGGGCCAAGGCCGGAGCGGGGAATTAACGTGGCCTATCCCTATTTTGCCGTAGTCATTGTGGCCACCAGCGCCACTCAGTCCCAGAGCGCTTGGTTTTATGCCGGCTTGAGCTTGCTCTTCTCTTGGGCGCTTTGGTCGGATCGTTCCAGAAGATTCGCTCTGCCCGCTTGGATCGCCTTGATAGCGGTGGCCATTGCTCTGGGATACTTTGGGCAAATGGGACTCCGCCAACTCCAGAAAATCGTCGATAACGTTCATGCTGATTGGCTGTCGGGCTTCGCCAAAAAAGGCTTTGACGCGAAGGAAAGCCAGACGCGCATCGGACAAATCGGCCGGCTCAAACTCTCGGGCAAAATTGTTCTGCGGATCGAGAGTCGCGGTTTGGATCGAGTGCCGCCTCTTTTGCGCGAAGCCAGCTACAGCCTTTACAAATCGCCGAGCTGGCATGGAACAAAAATGCCGTTCAACGCCACCGTCGCCGAAAGCAATGAAACGACCTGGCCGCTGCTTCACGGACCATCGCCGGAGCGGGCGGTGACCGTGTCGGCCTACTTGAAAGGCGGCCGGCGAATCCTGCCCTTGCCCCTGGGCGTGTCTCGGATTGCGAACTTGCTGGTGTTGCAGATGGAGACCAACCGCTTGGGAACGGTGCGAGTTTCGGATGGCCCAGGCTTGATCCAGTACGAAGCCGGATTTGGCCCCAAGGCTTCCATCGACAGTCCGCCCGATGCCGATGATTTGGCCGTGCCGCCGGCGGAGGAGCCGGTGTTGTCGAGGATCGTTTCCGAGTTGCAGTTGCCGGGCCAATCTCCCCAGCAAGTCCGCAAAACCATCGGAGCATTCTTTCGCCGCCATTTTCAGTACAGCACCTATCTGGAGGCCGAGGCCAAGGGCCAGACGAATAGGACGCCGTTGGCTTCCTTTCTTTTGGAAACGCGCGCCGGGCATTGCGAATATTTTGCGACCGCGACCGTGCTCCTGTTGCGGAAGGCCGGGATTCCGGCCCGCTACGCGGTCGGCTATTCGGTGCAGGAGCCGGCCGGGAAAAAGTACATCGTGCGGGACCGGCATGCCCATGCCTGGTGCCTCGTCCATGAGGGCGGCGCCTGGCAGGATTTCGATACCACGCCGGGCACATGGCTTCAAGCAGAGGAAAAGAACGCCTCGTTCTGGGAACCCATTTCGGATGCATTATCAGGGCTTTGGTTTGAGTTTTCAAAATGGCGCTGGAGCAAGGCAGGCTTCCGGAAATACCTGATTTGGCTTGTGGCGCCCGTGTTGATCGGTTTGGTGGGAAGGTTGTTTTGGAGGAGGCAATGGACCCGTCTGCGGCAGGAAAAGAAGCCGAAAGTCTTTTTGCCAACGTGGCCCGGCTTGGATTCCGAGTTCTATCTGATCGAACAACGCTTGTCGGAGCAGGGCTTTGCGCGCCACCCCGGCGAACCGTTTTCAAGCTGGCTTCGCAGAATAGAAGCCGCGCCGGGCCGGGAGACTTTGCTGAAGCCGCTTTATTCGCTTCTGTTGCTGCATTATCGCTATCGATTTGATCCCACCGGAATTGGCCCGCAGGACCGGGAGGCGCTCAGATCGCACGTTCAATCCTGGCTGAAGCGGGGAGCTTGAGAGAGTGTTGGCTCTGTTGCGGGTGACCCTGGACGAATGCGCCCTGAGCCTCCGCGGGGCCTACTTCTGGAATGAGGGCGAGGCTTTCACCATCCCTGACTCGCCGATCATCGGGTCAGTTTGAACCCGTATTGGACGTTGCTGAACTCGGCGGGCAGGATTTTGGCGAGCTGATCGGTTACGCGCTGGCGCATTTCGACCGCCAGTTCCATGAGGGGGTGGATTTCGTCGCTGGCCAGAGTGTCGGGGCTGCGGTGCGGATGGAGGAGCTTGAGCAAGCCCGCCGCCGTCTTCTTGATGGCGTCCTGGTTGCGACCGGTCATGTTGCCGAAGTCCACCCAGGCGTTGACATGCGTCTGGAAATTTCGCCGCCTCAACTCCGCGAAAATCTCGGCCATGTAATCGGTCAGCAGACCGTAGCCGGTCGCGTAGTTCTCTGGCCGGATTTTCGGCATCTCCCAGCCCGGTAGGTAGCCGTGGATGCGATCCAGGAAGGCCGGGTCTTGAAGCTCATCCGGGAGCACCGCGAACAGGTGCCTGTAGCCCTCCTCCGGCCGCTTCAACTCCAGGTTCGTGTCAATGTTACCGCCCAGGACAATCGAACACGGGGCGGAGAACTCCTGGTCGCCCCGGCTGAACTTGCCCGTTTGCATGTAGTCCTTCAACATGCTGATGCTGGCCTCGTCATCGAATTTCGTATGGGCGATTTCATCAAAGAAGACGAGATGCTTCAGCCCGATCACGCCCAGTTTCCTCGACGCCTTGTTGTAAAAGAGGCTTGGCGTTGATGAGGTTCCGCCCGATACCACGAACGCCCTGTTGGACGTGTTGCGGAACGTGTACGTCTTGCCGGTCTCGCGTGGGCCAAGCTCGATCAGGTTGTAGTTGGACTCCACGAACGGCACCAGGCGGAGCAGCATGAGCATCTTGACCCGGCGCTCGAACTTGGACGGATTGAAACCGATGGACTGGATCAGCAGATCAAGCCATTCATCGCCAGTGAACTCGACCCGCTTGTCCACGAAATCATCCAGGTTCAGCCGGGTGTATTGGAGCGGGGTGAACTCGCGGATGTAGAACGGGAACTTCCGGCTTTTGATCTCGTAGGTGCCGTCGTATTCGATTTCCATTGTGCCCCAGGCCCCGCTGGTCAGCAGCACGTCGCCATACTGGGCCAGAACTTTCTGCGCGACCCGCACGGTGTCGTCGCCCAGGGCGGGCACGCTGGCCCAGTAATGGTCGCGGGACTGATCCAACCGCACCGACAACTGGCCGAGCAGGGTATATTGGCCGCGCTCTTTGATCCGGCTCTTGATGAGTTCCTTCTTGGCGCTCTCCGAGTAGTGCTCAGACAGAATCCGATCAATCTTCTTCTGGCCGTCCACCGGTTTGCTGGGTTCCACGTACCGGCTCACCAGGTATTCCATCACGTAGCGCGGGAACTCCTTGTAGGCTTCGTTCCATCGCGTAAGCGGTTTCAAGATCACGCGGTCGCCAAGCGTCCGGGCGATCTTTTCGTCCAAGGCTCCAAGCGTTGGCTGGGTTTTGTACGTATTTTCGTCGGCCATGAAATGCTCCTTCTACACGTCGTCAAAACCCTTCAGGGCGTCGGTTTCAAATTTCACCGCCTTGGGCTTGATCTTGACCGGGATGGACGCCCGTCCATCGAGCGCATCCCGCCAGTCTCCACTCAAATCCGTATGCCGCAACCGCAGCGTCACGGCGCTGACGGTGCCCGTGGGATCGGGTTCACGGGCCGGTGTTTCCCGGTATCGGGCCAGCACCGAGACCGTCAGCTTCGCGGAGGTCGCCGGGGCCAACTGCGCCCGGCTCCGGAACAAATCCTGGCCGAGGTTGTTGGCGACCCGCACTTCAAATTCAATCTCGCAATTCCCGGTGTTCCGCACCGTGAAGGGCAGTTCCACCACGGTATCTTCTTCGGCCTGGAGCACCGTGGGCAGATCGAGCAACTCCGCTCTCGCGGTTTTCTCGGTCACCCGGCGCAGCACCACGCCCGGCACCACGGCTTCGGCCAACGACAACCCGCCGTGGCTGTAACGCGGCGTCATCTTGGTGCCCTCGCGCATGAACCACCGCCTCCCCAAAGCCATCCAAACATCCTGGGTGCCCGCCGCGATCTTCACCGCGTCTGGCATGGCGGCGGGTGCGAAGCCCTCGACGTAGCGCCAGCGGATGCTCTCCTCCATCGTCATGCCTGCCTTCGTGGCCTCGGCCTCGGCCACAGCGACCGCATCACCTTGTAGCAACTCTTTGAAACCGTGATCGGAACTCAGCACCACCAGATCGTCCGGGCCGATCCGCTTCAACAAATCATCCAAGATGCCCCGGATGCCCGCGATCTTGTCTCCAAGCATCTTCGTGCGAATGACGTTGTTCAACGAAGCCAGGTCGCCCTCGAAATCGTGCGCTTCTTCATCCGAGACCGGATAGATCAGCACGTTCAGCAGCGGGGCATCCTTGTCGGCAAAGCCGAGTTTCTTCCGGGCCTTCGTGGTGTCCGCGCCGGTCACGTAACGGAGCTTGGTCTTCGCCTCCTGGGTGGTCAGACCCATGCTCACCGCAAACAGTTGGGCCTCGTCCTGGTTGAACGCGCCCTTGAAACCCTTCCATTCGCTGGGCACGCCCCCGGCCAATAGCCCCGTCCTGGCGATCTCGGTGTAGCTCGGCAGGACGCAGTAGCAAGGCTGGTCGTCCACCTTGAAATCCACCGCGAGTAGCGGGCGGACAACTCGTTCCCATGTGTCGAGGCGCATCCCGTCAAAGATCAACACCCACACTTTTCCCGGCAGCGTGTCCGCCGCGATCTGCTTCACGTCAATCTTGGCGCGAAGCAATCCGCGCACGTTCCTGGCCCCACGACAAAACTTTTCTGGGTCAGGCCGGACGAAACCACCCAGCGCGTTGTCGAGTCGCTCCAGTCGCTCGGCCACGCGGCCCTTGAGCGATTCCGGCGTGGGCCGCTGCTCGTCGGTGCCGAACAGATACTGCTGCCCTTGCTGGATCAGGTCGTCATCATCGAACTCGGCCAGGTAATGCGCGGCCCGTGAGATTTCCAACTCCAGCAGGTGCTGCCCGTTCTGGGTGTACCAGTCCAGCAGCGCGTCCGCGTGCGAGAACTTGGGCGGCAGCACCATGAGACCAGCTTCCACTCTCTGAAGTACCAGCAGCAGCCGCAAGCCTGCCCGGCACTGACGCGCCCGCTCGGTTACGCTATCCGCATCCGCCAGTAACGGGTGCTTGTCCAGTCCCAACACCCACGCCAGCGCCTGCGCCGATGGTTTGCTGAAGAATCCGGCCAGCGCCGACCGTAGGTACTGCCGCAGGATCGCAGGCGTGGTCTGCGCCAGCAGGAACTCCGTGTCCGCGTTGCTGCCGGTCACGGGCGGAAGCAGGGTCAACACTTTCGCAGCGCGGGTCGGCGTCAGAAAGCCCTCGGCTCGTTGCTCGATGTCCGACCAGGCACCGGTCTCCTTCAGCGCGGCGATCACCTTCGGCGCGAGCTTCTCCATGTCCGCCATGCGCAGGTCGGCGGGGAACAACTGAAGGCCCGCCAGTTGGGTGGACGGGTTTTGGAGCTTCACCTGCCCCGCCAGTTCGCGGAGCACCAGGTAGCCCGCCAGTTCCTCCGGCACGGTCTCAGTCCAAAACAGGAGGTCTTTCACCTGCTCGCGGGCGGCTTCACGGATGATATGGAGAATGACTTCGCGCTGCGTGCCGAGTTCCGGTCTCCCGACCAACAGGCGGATGGCGTGGGCCAGAAACTCCGCCGGTTCGATCTCGTCCGTCCAGATGTCGGCCAAGCCAAGTTCAGGGTGATGGGCCAGCACGACCATCGCGGCGACCTGGCCACGGCCCCAACTGTCGGGCTTGCCCCATCGCTGGATCAGTTTCTCGGCGGCGTTCTGCGCGTAATCCAACCGCGCCAGCAGGTCGGTCTTGAACCGGCGCAGTTCCTCAACCGGACAGTTGATCTTCGGCGTGATGCGCCGGAAGAACGCGGGCACCGACAGGTCAAGCGGCTCCCCGGCTTCGTTGCGGGCCAGGATGTCCGCCACATGGGAGACATCAATCGGTTTGTTGGAGTCGGCCCCACGGGTCAGCACGATCACCACGCGGGGAAAGGCTGAAGGCTGAGGGCTGAGGGCTGAAGTGGAGGCTTCGCGGAAACGGAGACGGAAGGCCAGATCGTCACCACGAAACACAACCAGGTGCCATTCCCGCCCGGCAGGATCAACCACCTTGGGCCGGTCCAAAACCTTGGCGTCAGCCAAAAACCGATCCGAGTCGATGGCGACCGCGACGCGGGCGTCGGCAGGAAGCTTGCCCAGCCAGTCGTGGAACAAATCGCTCGGTGTAGTCATGTTTCAGCGTTCAGCCTTCAGCCTTTAGCCTTCTTGTCTATGGCGGTGAGAATGGCGGTAAGCTGGTTCGTTTCATCCAGCAGGTCGGCCATCTTGGCGGGGGAGACGGTGCCACTCTCGACCAGGAGTTCCAACCAGTAAGCTGTTTCTTCGATCTCCTTCAGGCAATCGCCAATCTTGGAAATGAACTCGGCCTTGGAGCGGCCTCGTGACGCTTCCCGGTAATTCGCGCCTACTGAAGTTCCTGAGCGCAGGACTTGTTTGCCGAGCACCTGCGCGATGGCGTCGCCTTTCGGCAGCGCGGCATACATCTGAATCACCCGCAGCGCGAACCGCTTCGTCCGAATCTTCAAGTCTTCTGGTTTCTGATCCATACTTCAGCGTTTAGCCTTCAGCCTTCAGCCTTCGCCCCACAAATCCATCGTCGCTTGGTTGTCGTCCTTCTTCTTGACGTTCTCAGTCTCTCTTTCGTGCTCGGCCAGGCTGGCGATCTTGCTGGAGGCGGCTCGACACTGCTTCTCGGCGCGGCGGAACACGTCGGCGGTGACGTGATCCTTGAGGACGGATTGAAACAACCGCGTGATGACCCGATACGCCTCGTCGGCATCGAAGCCGCGTAAAGCTGGCAGCGCGTTGGCCTGTTTCTCCTCGATGTCGCGGCAGGCTTTGAACAGCACTTCGATCCACCGGCAGCGTTCGTCGTCAGTTGTCTGGCGGGCGAGCGATCCGCTCAGGTAACGCTCGGCGTCGTGGAGCACGCGGATCGAACGGTCGTCGTTCATCCGCTCGCGCTCCTCGGCGGTCGGTTCGCGCCAGCGGTTGGTGTCAGGATCGCGCCAGAAGTTCTCACCCAGCAGGAAGTCGAGGATCAACGACTGCGACAGCGCGGCGGGCAACAACCCCGTGGCCCGCATCCAAAGCGGCTTGAGTTCGCCGATCATCATGGGTCGCACACTGAGTTTCTGCCGGAGCCAGTCAATGGCGCTGACCTCATCCTTGACGGTGACTTCCTCAGTGATGAACCCGTTGCCGCCGTTGCCGCCCACGGCTTCACCGCGCAGATACCAACGCTGGCCAACCTTGCGGAAATAGCGGGCGCAGACGCGCTCGATGAATGGCAGGTTGAGGCGCTCCACGCTTACACCCTTGGGGATGAACGTGTTCATCAACATGATGTGAATCGTCGCCGTGGCACGATGCTCATCACTGTATTTAGCGGAGTCGGTCTTGATCCGCTCAGGCAGCGTCTGAAGATGTTGGCGCACGGCATCGGCAACCTGATGTTCCAAGTCATGGTCTTCGGCACGGACTTGCGAGCGGGCTACAGCGGGCTTGTGAAGATTGAACAAAACGTCTTTATCTACTACGTCTTCTTCACCCTTAATTCCTTTTACCTGTTTGAACGATTTCTGTGTTTTCTCCAGAACCAACATGTTGGCAATTTCAAAACCAACAGCTCGAACAGCCTGTTTAATGGCAGTGAAGACCCGCCCGTCAGAATTGCTGAACTCAACTGTGGCCCACCGGCCTGGTTTGAGCACACGGAACATCTCCCCAAAAGCTGTTTCCATCATCTTCGCGTAATCGCCGAGGGTCTTGAACGGGCCATTAACCCTGCGGTCGCTGACGACCATTTCTTTGGACTCGTCCGTAAGTTGGCCCAGCCAGGTTTCCCAGAGCAGCGAGCAGTCGGCGTAGTAAATGTTGGAGCCAAACGGTGGGTCTGCAAAAATGTAATCGACAGACTCATCGGGCACGGACAAGCCGTTGGCGGAACCAAGCACAACTCGCACATCGGTCGTGGTGGCAAGCGAGTTGAAGTTGGGAAGACTCTTGAGCAGACTGTCAGCCTTGCGTCCAAAGACCTCGCCGACGTTCTTCTCTGAAGTGAGTGAGGCAATGTAAAGAGTCGAACTGAGTCCTCCCCCGCCTCCACCGTAGCTCTGCTTCAACGACACGTAGGGGATGATGCTGGTAAAAGCGAATCGCAGGAATTGGCGAACCCGCTGGCTCGGGTCGCATTCTATCTCTTTCCACAGACGCGCCAGCGCCCACAGGTTTCGCCTTGTGTAAAAATCGCTGATGGTCTGGATGCCTCGTTTCAGCAAACCGTGCCGAAGCATCTCGCGTCCAGTGTCCACTTGATTTTTTGGATGCCAGTAGGGCAGCGGGCGTCTGGCAAGCTCCGAAACGAAGTCAGCTTCTTTCGCAGTGAACTTGTGCGCTGTTCGCAACGTAGCGGCTTCAATCTGGTGACCCTTTCGCGAACGCAGTCCAACGAACTCGTAGTCCGTCACGACGGCTTTAGGCTTCAGGAGCGTGAGTTGCTTCTTCTCCCATTCTTGCCGACAGTGTGGGCAGGAGAACGTCTCGGCAATCTCACTTGTGCTCTTGTCCACCGCAGCATCCCAAAGGATAATCTCCTGCCCGCACCCGCGCTGAACGCGCTTCTTGGCCACAATGGGCTTTCCCGCGTTCTTGCCCCGCGTGCTGACTTTGCCGGTGGGTTCCTCGATGGTGACGAACCCTTCGCAGCGGTAAACGTCCGACCAGATGGTGTATTGAATCATGGCCGGGATGCAAACCCACTGCTTGACCTTCGCCACGTCGAGGTCGCCCCATTTCTCGTCACGCGGCAACTCGGTCACGGGATAGCCGAGCCGGGCCTCGACCTCGGCCTTGGTGAGGAGTTCCCAAGGGCGCTCATCTTCTTCGAGCAGGTTGTGCCTCGATTTCCCACCGGGCGGATTCTTGAGTCGGCTCGCCACGTCGGCGTTGCTCACATCATAAACACCCGCTGCCGGTTCGTAATGCTCGGTGCCGTAGAGCCAGTCGAACTCGTCCTTCACCGCCGCCTTGATGCGCTCGAACTCGCGCTTGAGCGCCGCGACATCAACGGGCGTGTTGTAGTTGTAGGCGATGTGGCAGGCGGCAGGCGACAGGTCGTTGAGGATGCAGGCACGCGGGCCAACGCGGTCTTTCAGTTCGGGGAACGAGTCGAGAATATCGGCGGGCGGCTGGGCGCACATCTGCGCGGCCACGCCGGTCATGCCCGACCCGCAGAACAAGTCGAGCACGAGGTCGCCCGGCTGCGTGTAATGGAGAATGTAGGGGATGATGCTGCGCGGCGGAACTTTGGTGTGATAGGAGTGCGCGTTGTAGATCGGGTCGTTCTTGCCCTCCTTGATGTCCGCCGCGAACGGAGGGCGGTCGTAATCGTCCGTGACTGGATCGTAGGGCGTGACGTGACGGGCGAGGAACTCAGAAAGGCTGAAGGCTGAAGGCTGAGGGCTGAAATCGGAAGTCTTCAAATCGTTTTGGTTGGCACTCATGTTTCAGCGTTCAGCCTTTAGCCTTCAGCATTTCTTCAAAGCCCTTTGGACTTTTTGTCGATGGTGGTGAGAATGGCGGTCAGTTGGTTGGTTTCGTCGAGGAGTTCGGCCATTTTCGTGGCGGTGACGACGCCACTTTCGACCAGCAGGTCGAGCCAGTAGGCGGTTTCCTCGATTTCCTTGAGGCAATCGCCGATTTTGGAAATGAACTCCGCTTTGGAACGACCCCGTGAGGCTTCGCGGTAGTTTGCCCCGACGGATGTTCCAGAGCGCAGCACCTGCTTGCCAAGCACCTGCGCGACGGTGTTGCTCTTCGGCAGAGCCACATACATGCGGATAATCCGCAGCGCAAACCGCTTGGTGCGAATCTTCAAGTCTTCCGGTTGTTCATTCATAATTCAGCGTTCAGCCTTTAGCCTTCAGCCTTTTCTTCCAACATGCGGCTGTAGATTTTCAGGCGGTCGGAGAGCACGCGCTTGGACGGGAGTTGGGTGAGGTATTCGGACACCTGCATCTTGTGCGGCCCGTGGCTGAGGAGCAGTTCGACGTGCTGATGTTTCTTGGAGGTGCAGAGGATGAGTCCGACCGGCTCGTTCTCGCCCTCGCACCAGTCGTGCTGCTTGAGCCACGAGAGATACAAGTCCATCTGGCCTTTATCGGCGGCGACGAACGGCCCAATCTTCAAATCAATGGCCACGAGGCAGCGCAGGCGGCGGTGGAAGAACAGCAGGTCAAGCCAGTAATCGTCGTCATCAATCCGCATGGCGAACTGCCGGGCCACGAAACAGAAATCGCTGCCGAGTTCGGTGAGGAACTGTTGGAGGTTGGCGAGGATGGCGGATTCAAAGTCCTTTTCGGAATACGCGCCCTTGAGGCCGAGGAAATCGAGGAGGTAAGGGTCTTTGAAGGCGTCCTCGTAGCGCACCGTCTCGACGGGGCCGCTCTTTTTTTCGAGGCGCACCAAGGCGCGGGTGTCGCGGGACAAGGCCACGCGCTCGAACAGGGCGCGGTCAATCTGGCGCTGGAGTTCGCGGGTCGCCCAGCGTTGTTGCGCGGCCTGCTCGAAGTAGAAGCCGCGTTTGAGGCCCGCCTCGACGCCGAGCAGAATGCGGTAGTGCGTCCAGCCCAAGCGGTGGTGTCTGGAGAAGTCGATGACGGGGCGGTCTTCGGATTCTGCCATCGCCGCTGGCAGAATTTCCGTCCCGGAAGATTTGCTAGGCACTGCCGAGCAAATTGCCTTGGCAGAGGATTTGGCAGGCAGTGCCTGCCGAATGTCGGGCAAAAATTCCACAGGCAGCGCCTGTAGAATTTGGGCTGCAAAAGATTTGCTAGGCGCTGCCGAGCAAATCTCAAAGCCCTCAAAGAACCGGCGCATGTCCTGTAAATTTGGCCGGGAAAAACCCCGCCCATACATGCTGGTGAGCTTGTCCGCGAGAGCCGCCAGCAACTGCTCTCCGTAGCCCGCCCGCTTCTGGTTTTGCTGGATGTCCTGCGTGATGACGCGCCCGACATTCCAGTAGAGCCAGACGAGCGTCAGGTTCGCCGTGGAGACGACGTGCTGACGCGACGCCTCGATGAGCGACTGAATCCGTGGCAGAACGCGGGAGAGGCCCGACAGGTCGGGTTTGGCGGCGTGGCGTTTGGCGATGGGCTGTTTCATGGGCCGTCAGTTCCCGGTTCCTGGTTCCTCCAAGCGGAACAGGACGCGAACGCGCTTGCCCGCGCCGTGCTTGGCCTTGGCGTTCTTGATGGCCGTCCTGAGCAGGCTCGTCAGTTTGGCCAATGACTCCTCGATGCGTTCCTCCTCGACCGCGCCGATCTGATTAAGAATTGGGAGCAGGGCCACGGTCTCGTGGACGATGTTGGCATCCTGCAAAAGTTTTCGGAGGAACGTCACTAGGTCATCGGTGATGACGCCCACCAGTTTGTCGGCGTCGGCGATCTGGATGATTTCGACGAGGGACTTTAGGTCGGCGCGGTTACTGTCGTCCGCTGCTTTCTTGAGGATGGCCGCGATGGAGGCGTCCTTGAGCCGCTGGATGCGGTCGGCCAATCCATTGGCAATCATCACCGATACGCGGTCGCAATCTTTCTGCGGTAGCGCGTTCGCGGGTGTCCAGTCGCACTTCGGGCACACGGCTTTAGCTCCCGCGACTTCGGCCTCCGCCGCGTCGGGGCAGACCCAGACGGCGGACTCAAGCTGATCGAGTTCACTGGCGAGGTCTCCCGTGCCTGTCAGGGGTGGGCCAAGCTCGATGATCGTGTTCAGACGGTTCAACGCGATCACGCGGGGGCGCAGGGTCTGGGCACTGGCCGCGATCTTCGCCAGGCTTTCGTAGAAGGCGCGGTGCGCTTTGCGATAGGCTTGGACGTAGTTGCCTTTCCACTTCTCGAACGAGTCCAACCGCGCCGGGATCAGGTGCGGGCTGGCAAACAGCGTGTCGAACTTGAAGAAGCCGAGGTTGGTCTTGCGCTCCAATTCGATGGCCTTGTCCACGTCACACGCCGCCGCCAGGTAATCGCGGGCCTGGCTGATGTCGAAAGCGCGGTCGCGGAATTTGCGGGCCTTGTCGTACTCGGCGAACGCCGCTTTGAAGTTTTCAGGCGCGGCGTAACTCTCGCGGACGGCAGCGTCGAACTCCTGGTAAGATGTGGTTGCAACCAGGACGTTCAGCCGGGCGATCAATTCGGTGAACGACTTGGGAACCGCGCCCTCCAGTTTGTCGGCCAGCGTTTTCAGGCTGTGGTCAACCGCAGGAATTTCCTCCTTCAGCTTCGCCAAGACGGCGAGCAACTGATCGTTGCGCTGGAGTTCTTCGTCGGGCGTGGACGCGGGCTTGAGGCTGTCGTCCAAAACACGGGCGTAGGGCAGCACTTCGTTCCAGCCCTTCTGAACCGAGGCAACGATGCGGGCACCCAGCAGCGCCTTGTCCATCTGGCTGCTCCATTTGCAAAGGCCAAGCGTGTGCGCGGTCAGCTTGTTTGCGGGCAGCGGCTTGCCGTTGGCCAGTTGAATCTGCGTGGCCGGGTTCAGTGCCAGTTCGTAGCCGCCCGACTTGACCAGCGTGAACAGGTAAAGGTTCGCCATCTCCTGGGTCAGACCGTAAGGCGGACGGCACACGGCTTTGTGGATGTCCGCAATCGGTTTGTCCGAGACACCGCTCAGTTCCTTGCGGATTTCGGCCAGGGCCTGGGAGACATCGGGTTTGAGTTCGTTGGGGTGGGACTTCTGCGTCAGTTCCAGGCCGACGCCGAAATTGACCACCGCGTCTTTCTCGGCTGTGGCTGGCTCCTTCGTGAACAGCCCCGCGAAGACCTTCCGGGCATCGTTGTCGGTGAACTCCTTCTTGAGTTCCTTGGGGCTGAACAACGGCGTGTCGTAGGATTTTTCCAGGAGCCGACCGGCGAGCGATTCCTCGCGCTCCTTGGGCGTGGCGAAGACCTCGACCGCTTTGATTCCGTAGCCCTTTTGAGTAAGTATCTGGCCGCGCCGGAACTCGTCCTGCTGGCACTTCAAGAGCACCTTGACGGCCTCCCGGCGCTTTCCATCCGCGTAATCGCGCAGGCTGGCCTGGTTGGGGGCCGCGCAAGCTCGCTTCATCTCCTCAGCGGCCAGCAGATCGGCCAGGGCGTCACGGGTGCCCTCCGTGAGGTCTTCCGGGCGGCAGACGGCGACCCGCGTTTCCTTGAGGGCGGCGGTGATCTTCGCGTCCGTGTCGGCAGGCTTGTTGACCAGGTAAACGATGCGGAAGTGCTGGTCGGCGTTCTTGATGTCGTCACCGAACTCGTCCCGCCAGCGGTCGGAAACCACGATCTCACCGCCGTAGGCAATCTTGTAGAGCTTCCGGGTGGAGGCAGCGGGGCGGTGTGGGAACTGGTATTTCGGCGGGGCGCTGGTTTGCTTCTCCTGCGACGTGCGTGGGTCGCTGGGCGCAAACGCGGCAAACAAACCGCCGTTGACACCCAATTCCGCCTGGGCCTCCGGCGTGATGTCGGGCAACTGCCAGAACAGCGACTCCAGCCATTTTTCATCCTGGCGTTTTTTGTCCTGAAGGAATTTCTTCTTGAGCGGGGAGAAGAATTTGACCGGGTTCGCCTGGACGACACTGGTTTCGTAGGAGTAAACGGCGACCTCCTCGCCGCCACGAGTTTTCTTCTCCTTGCGAACAGGGAAACCGTGGGACAGGAGCAGTTCGAGGATGTTCTCCGCTTGCGCAGTAGCGCCAACGGCGTCGTCATGGAGCCACGCGGCTTCCGCAACTTCCTGAGCCGTGAGACCATCACGCTGATTGTCCGGCAGACTCAAGACCCACAGCAGGAGGGTTTGGAGGATCGCCTTGCACTGGTCACGCTCCTCCGTGGCCAGTTCCAATTCCGCCAGTTGTTCAATGGCACCCTGGAGGTTGAGATAAGCATCCCGGTAGTGTTCGTGGTTCAGCCCCTTCCGTAGCTCATCGGTCTTGATGATGTCCGGCAGGATAATCAGGCGCTTCCCCTTGAGCAGTTTTGCGTCCGACAACGACTGCCAGCCCATGCGGATGGCCGAGCGAGCGGTGGGCAGGTTGTGCTTCTCGGCGTTCTGAGTGAGCCGCCGCATCACATCGAAGCAGCGCGGCTGAAACGGAAAGATGGCCGTGAAGTAGTCTTGGGAAATGTTGGCCTGCTTGATGAACTTGTACTCCTTGCGGCAATAATCGTAGTAATCCTTGATGTCCGTGGTCGCGCCTTTCAGCAGTTCGCGGCACCGGAACGTCACGATCTCACCGAAGTCCCCCTTGTTCCTGTCGGCGAGCAAATAGAGAGGCAGGAACCGGTCACCTTCCCCACCGCCTGACAGTTTCTGAGGCATGTCGCCCTGGCTGGCAATGATCGTGATGATGTTCAGGTGTTGGGTGGGCAGCACAAAGGCCAACGTCTCCAGCACTTCCTCGTCCTCGGCGTACGCAGGCGTGCGTTCCGGGTGCCGATCCTGCCAGGATCGGAACTCGTCCACGACGAAGACGATCCCATCGTAACCGCCGAGCTTGGTGATCTGGTCGTAGATGTAGGCGAAGCGTTCCTTGAACTTGCCCCGCAGTCGGCCTTCGGGGAGTTTCGAGCGCACCAATTCCTGGCCAAACTTCTTCGGGCCGGACTTGCTGCGGTAATCCTCCGGCGAACACTTGTGCTCCTTATCAAAGAAGAACCGCACGCCCGCCTTCTCGGCGTCGGTCGCTTCCTTTTCATACCAGTGGTCGGCGAGTTCCGCCGACGTGACTTTGATCTGGGATTCGATGTCGGGCGCGAACGACTTGAGGCTCTCCCTGATTTGCTCCTCGAACACGCGCATAAGGCTGTCGCCGTCGCCAGATTGTCCCATGCCGCGCAGCGAGAACGCGACCGGGAACCACTTCACCTTCGACAGCGCACTGGAGTACTCGCTGCGAAGTTCTGCGTCACGGAGGGCATCCCAAACCTTCAGTTCCCGCCACACCAGCAGATCAACCAGCGTTCCCAAGAAGTGGGTCTTGCCCGCCCCGTATTCCGCCTGAACCCAAAAGCCTTGGCCTTTGCGGTTGACGACGCAATCGAAGATGCGTTTGCAGTGACCGCGTAGCGCGGGCGTAAAGAGGTACTCGGCGACTGTTCGCTCGGCCTTCTCTTTTTGTATGATGTCGGACAGGGACGGAGTGGTCTCCGGTTCCGGTTTGACTGAGATGATCTTGTTCAGTTCGCGCATAGCGTCACTCACTTGTGTTGAAAACCTCCTTCACCATGCCGGGTTCCGAGAAGTAGTTCAGGAGCCGGTTGCCTTCGCATCGGACTTCCTCCGGCCAGTCCGTTTTCTCGGTGCCGCCATCCAGGAGCAGTACGACCATTGCAAAATCGCCGATGAACCAGTCATAAAACGCTTTCACGCCGACGTTGTACCGGGCCAGCAAGCCGATGGACTTGACGATCAGGATCACGCGGTTGGATGGCCCGCGTTGAATCGCCCGCAGCTTCTCGCGCAGGCCGTCCCGAAGTTGCTCTCTGCTGGAATCGTCGTCGGTCGGAAGATTTCCAACGTCGAACAGATCGAGTAAATCGAGGGAGAGGCAGTTGGCGGAACCCAGAGCCTGATGAATCGCCTTCTCGCTGCCGATCCACATCACCAACTCCTTGTCCCAGATGCGTGATCCTACCAACGCATTGAAGTGGGTCGCAGATTTCACAGCCGCGCTCTCCTTTCAAGAAGCTCGTCCAGCGTGAAGCACGTCGTCACTTGCTCCAGTTGATCGGCAACCACGTATTTTCCCACCAGTCCCACCGCATCCAGGTCACGGAGCAGAGCGCGGACGCCATCTTCAGATTTGTAGCCGAGATATTTCCAAAATGGGTTGGTGACGAGATTTTTCAATTCGACTGTCCTCACCGCCTGCGCGGCGAACAGATGATGAAGCAGGATCAGAAACGAAGTTTTCTGCGTCACCACGGGGAGCAGCCGGTCGGGCTTGCCTTTGGCCCGCTCAAGAAAGCCGAGCTTCTTCAGATTCGTTTTCAGTCTCTTTCGTGTTTTCTCCGAGGCTGGCTCGCCCAGGTGATCCTGGAGGAACTTGTCGAAGTAGGTCGCGGGCATGACGAGGCCGGTCTCGCAGGGAAACAGGGCTTCAGCCACGCAGCGCCCCATGATCGGTTCCTGGTTCAGATACGACCACCGCAGCAGGTCGGTGCTGATCGCCTCGTCTTCGTAGGCCCGCCAGACCCGTGAGAGAAGTCCGGCCAGCCCATCGGGGAAAAACCATCTCCCGATGGACTGGGCGTAGCGGCGGCGGGTCTCCATGCTGTTCTGACCGAGCCGCTTTACCAGGATGTCCTGAAGCTCATCCGGGGACTTAACCTCGTGCGCGACCTTCAGCGCCAGCAGGCCCTCCGCGAGGAGCACGTCCTGGATGGTCTTCCGTTCCCTGACAGCAGGGGCCTTCTGAGCCAGCGGAAGTTCAGACTGACCAGGGAGGTTCAGCGGCATTTCGGACTGGGCAAGGGGGAGGGTGGTCACGCTTCCAGGCTCTGGGCGTTCGGGTGCCGGTGGGGCAGGCGCTGCGACGGTGCCAGCGTGCTCCTGAAGTCCGATGGCGGGCCGGGGGGTGCCCCTGGCCTGGCAGATGTAGTCCACCAGCTTGAGCAGGGTTGCAACATGGGATTCCACACCCTCGACCGAACGGAGGGCAGACCGGTCGGCGGCCAGCACCTTATCCAGGTCACCAAAGCGGGCAAGCAGGGCTTCGGCCAGCGGTTGAACGTCGCGCTGCGGGATGCCGCAGGTCAGCAGCAGTTCGAGCAGCGTCTCATCGTCACGCGAAGCCGCGTCTCCAGAAAGGAACTTCTCCCGGAGTCGCGCACGATGCCCCTCGTGTTTTGACTTTTCGATCATTGTCAAACGCGGTCTGCCGTCTTCGCCCGCCATCAGGTTTCGCAAAATCTGTTTTCGCTGATGGGACAGCGGAAGTTTTACCACGTTGGCCAAAGGATGCACACAAAAACGTCTTCAGCGTCCTGGTCAACTACCACAAGCTCGACCCACAAGCTGCTGGGGAAATTGACCTACACCTACCTGGGCGACTGGATCAAGAAGCAGCAGGAGGCCGTGGCCAACGAGGAGAGCGGTGCCGATGACCGCCTGGTCAAGGCCCAGCAGCTCCAGGACAAGCTCAAACTGATCCTCGAAGGCGAAGCCCCCTACGACATCTTCGTCCGCTGGAAGCCGCTGGAGCAACAGCCCATCGGCTGGCATCCCGACCTGAACGACCCCGTGCGCCTGAACATCCGCCCGTTCATAGAGGCCGACGTGCTCCGCAAGCGCCCGAACATTAAGTGGGGCACAGACCGTGGCAAGAACCCGCCCGGCTCCCCTTGGGGCGAGGAGCGCGACAACGACCGGCATTTGACGCTGGCGGAGAAACGGGCCGTGAGGGAGGCAGCGAAACAGTGAAACGGCGAGAGGGAGAAACGGCGAAGAGGAATTGGCCGCAACGAGGCGCAAGAGGGCGCAAAGAATGGGACAGATGGCGGATCGTAAAGTGGACTTCAGATTCGGCGTCTGAATCTAAGATTCCGCCTTGGACAACGGTATCGTCGATGTAGAAGCGCCAATGAAAACAAGGCCGCGAGCAATGTTCTTGCATTTTGGAAGTCTCTATTCCAATATTCCAACCCATGATTGAACGGGCTGAATTGCTACAGCGGGTCGAATACGGGTTGAAGCGCAATCCGGTGACGGCGATTCTCGGCCCGCGCCAGTGCGGCAAGACGACTTTGGCGCGGGAACTCGGGCGCCGGGAGAACGCCGTGTATTTCGACCTGGAGGATCCCAATGATCAGGCGCGGCTGGCCAATCCACAATTGACGCTGGAAGCACAGCGCGGCGTGGTGATCCTGGACGAAATTCAGCGGCGGCCTGAACTGACCATGTTGTTGCGGGTGCTGGCCGACCGGAGGCCGTTGCCGTGCCGGTTCATCGTGCTGGGGAGCGCCTCGCCGGACCTGATTCGCCAGACTTCGGACAGCCTGGCGGGGCGGATTCACTTCGTGGACATGGGCGGGTTCACGCTGGGGGAAGTGGGAGACGACCAGCGCGACCGGCTCTGGCTACGGGGAGGTTTTCCCCAATCGTTCCTGGCGGAGAACGACGAGGACAGCCGCCAGTGGCGGTTAAGTTTCGTGCGGACGTTCCTGGAGCGGGACATGCCGCAGTTGGGGGTGCAGATCTCGGCGGAAGTGCTGCGGCGGTTCTGGACGATGGTGGCGCATTACCACGGCCAGATCTGGAACGGGTCGCAGATCGGCGCTTCGCTGGGAGTGACGCATCACACGACCCGGAAATACCTGGATGTCCTGAGCGGCGCGTATGTGGTGCGGCAGCTTCAGCCGTGGTTCGAGAACCTGGGCAAGCGGGTGGTGAAGTCGCCGAAAGTTTATGTGCGGGACTCGGGCCTGCTGCACAGCCTGCTGAACATCCCGGACGCGGCGGCATTGCAAGGGCATCCCAAGCTCGGCGCGTCGTGGGAGGGATTCGTGATCGAGCAAATCCTCTCGTGGGCCGGGGAACGGAACGCCTACTTCTGGGCCACGCACAGCGGAGCGGAACTGGACCTGATGATCATGGCGAAAGGCAAGCGTTGGGGCGTCGAGGTGAAATATCAGGACGCGCCGACGATCACGAAGTCCATGCGGATAGCGATGCAAGACTTGAAGCTGGAGCGGCTGTGGGTGGTTTATCCGGGCCAGACCGGCTACCCGATGGACGAGAAGATTGAGTGCGTGTCGCTGGCGGAATTGAGCCGGGCCAGGGAGGCGCTGCAATGAACCATCGCCTGATTTGCCGCAAAGAGGCGCAAGAAGTGAAAGGGGAAGTTCTTTTTGCGTCTTCTGCGCCATTTTGCGGCCATTCTTATTGTATGACCATTCTTGAGGCGCTCATCCAATCGCTCAGCCGCGCCGGGGAATACAACCGAAAGATTTTCCAGAATCCTGTTGCAATCTTTACAGATGTAAAGAATACTCTACTCAGTTAAATTACAACCATGACCAAGCCAATTGTCGAACTGACAGAAGGTGAGTGGGCCATCATGAAAGCCGTCTGGGAATGCCAGCCGTGCGCCGCGCCCACCGTCCAGGAAGCCCTCGAACAGACCAGGAATTGGACTTACAGCACCGTTCGCACCCTCATGGACCGGATGGTCGCCAAGGGATTGTTGACCCCGGAAAAGATTCGCAACCTGACCTTGTACCGGGCCGCCATCACCAGCGCGCAGGCGCAGCAGGGAGAGGTGCAGTATGCCCTCAAGAATGCCTTTGACGGAGCGTTGACGCCCATGGTGCAATGCCTCCTGGAGAGCCGGGATCTCAACGGCGATGAACTTGCGGAACTGGAAAGGCTCATTCGGGAAAAACGTAAGAACGCAAAATCATGAATACCCTCCTTGAAACATTAAACCTTTGGGGATCGCGTTTCACAGCGTTCGCCCAGCCCATGGTCATTCAGTCCGGCCTCCTGATAGCCTTGCTCCTCGTGGCGGACCTGTTGCTCCGCAAACGAGTGCGCGCAACCGTGCGTTACGCGCTTTGGATGTTGGTGCTGGTCAAGCTGGTGCTGCCTCCCTCCCTGGCCTTGCCCACCGGCGCGGCCTATTGGTTGCCCAAATATGCCGCTGCGGCAAAACCGCACGCCGCCGGACCTCTGGTTCCCGCCACGAGTGCGGTCTCCACTGCTGGAATCGCCGCGCCGCTGCAACCGCTGCTCCCCAAGCCTCGCCCGGCATTCACCTGGCCGGCCATCCTGTTAATCAGTTGGCTGGCGGTTTTCATGGCCCTGGCGGTGCGGGTGGCTTGGCGTTTCCGTTATGTCGTCCGCCTGCTCGAACAAACCGCTCCCGCTCCGGAGCCAGTGCAGAACCTGCTGGAATCCTGCCGCCGACAATTGGGAATCCGGCAGATCGTTCGGCTCCGATGCGCCTCAACGGCGGTCAGTCCGGCCATTTGCGGTCTTTTCCGGCCGGTGATCATCATTCCCTCGGCGCTGCCAACGACGCTGACGGAATCCGAGTTGCGTTCAATCTTGCTCCACGAACTGGCTCACTTCAAGCGCGGTGATCTCTGGATCAGC
>CAYIIH010000017.1:0-41365 GCA_964363225.1 uncultured Verrucomicrobiota bacterium
GGTATGTCCTCAGCTACTTGCATTGTTAAACCACTTCAATGGGGTCACTTGCGTAGGGCAGGTAGCGCACGATTAACGAGCCCCAGCCGGTTTCGGGCGGAACCGCATTCGCGGCCAGGTCGCCGTAGCAGAAGCTGTAACCGTCACCGCCGCCGGAAGTGCCCGGCTGGAGCTTGGCGCGCCACTCGGCGTAGAACGCCTGGGCCGTCTGGCCGCTCTGGGGCATGTCAAGGACGAGGCTGCCAGCCTTGCTCGCGGATTGTGGCACCAGCCAGAGGGACTTGTAGGTGGAGTTCCAGGCGGCGTCGCCGTTCAGATGGGCGTTGGCCGGCCAGCTCGTGGTGAGGGGATCAGGCCACTCGCTACCCACATTGATCACGGTGGCGTTTGGCCAGCCAGCGTGGGCGGCCACGGTGGCAAGAGCGAAGGTGAGCGCCAGAGTGAGGCGGACGCATCTGTGATTCTCTGAAGGGAGCAGAGCCGTCCCGGTAGCGGGTCTCAGTGGGGTCTCGCCGCCTGCATCGAGGACGCCGGGCGAGGAGGCCCGGCTGACCCGCAGGCGGGACGCCTGCGCTACAATGAATCGCGAACGCGCGTTCGCGGCTCGGTGATCGAAAGTCTGCTGCCCATTCGTCTTCATAGTCGGAAAGGAGTTGGAGCTGTTGCCGTTCATGGGATCCTCCCTATTGGTTGAGCACGCCGATCATCGCCACGCGGGTCAGCCGGAAGGTGCCGCTGGCGATCAGCGGGTTCTTGTGCAGCCCGATAATGGTTTCCAGGTAGTTCCCCGCCAGCACGCCGTAGCCGTAGTCGGGCGCGGTGGCGCCGGCAGGGTCCGACGCCGTGAACACGAGCGCAAACGCGCGCGTCACCTCATAGGCCTCCGCCCGGTAGTTCTGAAACGTCGCGTCCAGGTTATCGTGGTCGGGGTGATATTTGTGCTTGAACGGGTTGGTGGCGAAGTCCGGCGTCAGCGTGATCGCCCCGTCGAGCGTGTGGCCGATCCCGAACTGCCCGGCCAACACGAGGAAATTGTTCGGGGCACTGCTGGAGAAGTCGAAGCCCACCGTGCTCAGGCGCCGGCCGACCTCGGCCCCGTCGCGCACGGTCGCGCCGTGGTATTGCGAGATCAGCGTCTCGTCCGTGAGCAACACGTAGCGGCCCGGTTGGTCCACCACCTTGTCACCGTTGGCGTCGTTAGTGTAAGTGCCCTCCTTCCACATTTGGAGGACTTCCTTGAGCAGGCGAGGCATGCCGTTGGTATCGACATGGATCAGCAGGCGCAGCTTGAAGTCACTCTTGGTGGGCGTGGGGTTGGCCGGGTTCGCTGTGTTGGCCTCGTTCACGGCGTTCACCACGGCCGAGCCGAGCCACAAGCCGGCGTAGCTGGCGGTCGCCGCGGGCGGGTTGGCGTGCTGGCGGATGGACTTCGTCGTGATCCGCCCGCCCGCCCCGCCGAAACTCTCTTTCTCGGCCGAGACCGCGACGAGGAACCGCGTGCCGGCGCCGTCGCTGAGCGTCAGCACGGCCCCGTATTCGGTGCCGGTGAAGTCCTGGCGGCGGATGGCCAGGCGCAGGTTGCCGTTGGCGGCGGAGAGGTTGCTGATCGTGAGCGAGGCCGGCAAGGGCAACCACTCATGGCCGTTCGTAGGGTTGAAGCTCAGGTAGGAGAGTGGGAGGGCTGTCGGCGCCGAAATCGTCGCGTGCCTCGGGCCGTCGGTGCGGTTCAGCAGCAGGACGGGCAACTCGACCAGCTCGCGCGCGTAGTCCAGCCCGTCGCCGAACGCCAGCTTGGCCGCCAGCGGCCCGGTGTAGTCGGAGCCGCCCTGGGTATAGACCCAGACCGCCTCGCCGCTCACCATCAGATCGTGCGGCCCCACCAACGTCCACTGGCCCGACGCGCTCAACCGGTAGATCTTCTGCAACTGGCTGCGCGTCGCGTCGTAGTGCGCCGGCGAATGGCGGAAGAACTCGAGGAACGTGGGTGGCGCGGCCGGGTCCGCGGCGAAACCGCGCAGGTTATACGCATCCGGCGCCCATTCCATCGGGCGCAGCGAGGGACGGCCGGTAACGGTCAGTGTTGCGGCATTGGTCAGGTTGACCAAATAGGCTCGGTTGGCTTGGAGATGGAACAGGTTGTTTTGAAAGGACTCGACCCGGTTGGTGGGGAGATAGACCAGCCATTGGCTCTTGTTCCAGACCGGCTCGCTCGGGTCTTGGATGAAATCCACCGCCGACAACCGCTCTTGGAAGGTCCACACACTGTCGATCGGCACGTTCGTGAACACGACGCCCACGGCCGTGTTGGGAGGTTCGACCTCCAGGTATATCGCGTTCCAACCAGGCTGGAGCGTGAAGGTCTGCGTGGTGGTCTGGGCGGACACCGGCAGGCCGGAGGCCGCCCCCGTTACCGCCAGCAAACTCAACATGCGGCCGGTGGCTGAGAGTAAAGTTGTCGCTTTCATGGGATGAGTGGCAATGAGTTCAACGTGAGGACAGGGCGGGCGGGGCAGAGGGTTGGGGCGGGCGGGCCGGTTTGATCCGGGCCAGGACGGCCTCGTTGACCTGGATGGGCAGGCCGGCTTTCAGGCGGGCAAACAGCGCCGCCTCGCGCTGCTCGGCCCGTTCGCGCTGCCACTGGAAAGCGACGGCCTCCTTGACCTCGGCCAGCGGACGCACCGAGGCGGGCCGGCGCCCCACCAGCTTGAGCAGGTAGAAACCATCCGAGGCAGAAACCACCGGGCTGAGTTCGCCCGGTTGCCGCAAGGCGAACATCGCCTCCACGACCTCCGGCGAAAACGACCCCGCGGCCTGCTGGCGCGTCAGCCCGCCCAACTCCCCGCCGCGGTAGCGGGAGGCCTGGTGTGCGGAGTGCGTTTGCGCCACCGGGCCGAAGTGCGCCAGGGACGCGCATTCCGTCTCGGCCAGATGCCGCAGTTCGTGGGCGCGCTGCTCCGCTTCCCGGCGCTTCTCCGGGACCGCCTTGGACGAGAGCGGCAGGAAGACCAGGGCCACCTGCACCTGCTCCGGCACGCGGAAGGCATCCCGATGGGCCTGGTAGTAGGTCTGCAGGCCGGCGGCGGCGGTCTCCGGCAGCGCGGACTGATTCGTTGCCAACTTTTCGCGGTAGCGCGCCGCGACGAGGTGCTTGATCGCATTCTGCACCTCCGGTTGTTGCAGGTAGCCGGTTTTCCGGGCCTGCGCGTGCAGCGCCTCGAACCGGATCAAGTCCTCCAGCACGGCCGCCTTCTGCTCCGCGGTGGGGTTGTGCCAGCCCCGCCGCGCCAGCGCCTGTTGGAGCGCGTCCACCGTGATCACGGCGTCTCCGACGGTAGCAACGGCCTCCGGCGGCAGGGCGGACTGTTGGCGGCAGGAGACGCTGAAAACGATCAGGCCCGCCAACGCGGTGCAAGCCATCCATCTGGCGAGAGGGGGTTTCATTTTTGTTACTCCGGTTCCGGACAAGACATCAGGTTCGATGCGAGGTCTTGGTGGGCGGCAATCCACTTGGGCACGTCGGGCAGGTCTTCCTTCAATACGTAGGCGCACGCCCCCGCCTGCTGGGCAGCCTGGCGGAGGCCATCGCTGTCGTACTGCGTGACCATGAGGATGCGGGCTTGGGGAAACTGCGCCTTGATCCGGGCGGTCGCTACCAGGCCGTCCATCTCAGGCATGGCGACGTCCATGAGCACCCAGGCGGGCTGGTGCCGGGCAAAGGCTTGGACGGCTTCGACGCCGTTGACGCATTCGATCACCTCGGCCCCCCATTGCCGGCAGAAAGCGGCCAGCATCTGGCGCATGGTGGCGTTGTCCTCGGCGACGAGGACGCTGCCGGCAATCTGGACCTGGTCGGTCTGGGCATCCATACCGCGCCAGTTTGCGTCACCGGCGCGGGTTCTGTGAATCCGTGCGCCCGCGTATTTTGGGCTGTGTAGAAGGCGGTATTTTTCTACGTGGGATCACGCAGGGTGAAAACCGATTCAGGCATCTTGGCAAGGGTGGGGAGTGGCGGTGAGAAGGCCCCGGCCAATGGCGGATGGGAGCGCGGACATTCTTGTCCGCCTCTTCCGCTGGGCCGCCGAAAGCGGACAAGATTGTCCGCGCTCCTCTCGTTTCGTGCGAAGCCTCAGAGCGAGGCCCGGTTTTCCAAGGCGAACTGGAGCAAGGGATGGCTGCCGCTCAGGCCCAGCTTGAGACAGATGTTGCGCCGATGCGTCTCCACCGTGCGCGGACTGATGAAAAACTCGGTGCCAATCTGCTTGCTGGTCTTGTTCTCGGCAATCAGCTTCAGGATGCGCCGCTCCATCGGGGTCAGGTCGTCCAGACCCGGCGTCTGGTGGCGGAGGTTCTGCTGGGATTGGCGCTGGCGCAACAGCAAGCCGGACAGGGACGGACTCAGATAGCAGCCGCCCTCCCCCACTGCCTGCAAACAGTGCAGGATGTCGTCCACCGCGTTTTCCTTGAGCACATACCCGGCCACGCCCAGGTCCATCGCTTCCTGAAACAAGCTCTCCTGCTGATACATGGTCAGCACGACGACGCGGGTGCGGAGGCGTTCCCGGACCAGTTGCCGCACCAGCTCCAGCCCGCTCAGCTTCGGCAGGTTGATGTCCACGACCGCGAGGTCGGGCCGGACGCGCCGGATCAGTTCCAGCGCGGCTTGGCCGTCGCTGGCCTCGCCGACGACTCGAAACTGCGGATCGCTGGCAATCACCTGGCGCACCCCGAGCCGGAAGGCGGGGTGATCGTCCACGAGCACGACGGTGTGCGAAGTGCTCATAAGCAGGTTTGGGCCTTCGATCCGGGGCCTGGGGCCGGGAGCGGAATGAGGAGGCGCAGCAGGGTTCCCGCGCCCGGCGCCGACTCGATGCTGAATTGACCGCCCATGATTCGAACCCGCTCGCTCATGTCCGTCAAGCCCATCCCCCCGCTCGCGGAGGCGCTGGCCGCCGTCGGAACCACGAAGCCCCGGCCCTGGTCTTGAATGGTCACGCGCACCTGCCGCGGTTCGCGCTTGACCTGGAGACGGGCCGTCGTGGCCTGAGAGTGTTTCAGGATGTTGCTGAGGCTTTCCTGCACCACGCGATACAAGTTGATCTCGAACTCCGGGGGGAACAGCCCGTCCACCTCATCCATCTCCACACTGAACCGGATGTTCGACGACTCGGCGACCGGTTTCACCATCCAGGTGAGGGCCTTGGTCAGGCCCAGCCGGTCCAGCTCGAACGGCCGCAGGGCGTGCGCGATCTGCCGGACTTCCCCGACCGCCTGCGAGGCCAGGTGGGAGATGGCCGTGAACTGCTCGCTCTTGGCGGGGTCATTCTGAGCCGAGCGAACGCCGAGGGCGGCCAGGTTTTTGATGACCAGCAGATTTTGGCCCAGGCCGTCGTGCAACTCACCGGCGATGCGTTGCCGCTCGTTTTCCTGCGAGGCAATGAGCCGGCGCGAGAACTCGTGCTGCATGGCCCGTCGCCGCTTCAGTTGAAGAATCCGCCACTCGTAGAGGCCGAAGACCACGCCGCCTACGCCCAGCAGGGCCAACGCCTGGAACCACCCCGTCTGCCACCAAGCGGGCACCACGATCAAGGCGAGGCTGGCCCCGGTTTCATTCCACACGCCGTCGTTGTTGCAGGCCGTGACGCGGAACCGGTAGGTCCCCGGCGGCAGCCGCGTGTAGGAGGCGCTACGCGCGGTGCCGCCGTCCACCCAATCCGGGTCAAAGCCCTCCATCCGGTAGCGGAACTGCACCTTGGCCGGGGCCGTGAAACTCAGGCCGGTGAAGCGGAACTCCACGCGGCGCTGGTGGGGCTGGAGGGTGACGAGATCGCGAAACGGGGAATCGGAGAGACGGGGAGACGGAGACTTCTGCGCTCGCGCGTCGGCGCTCGCCGTTTCTCCGTCTCGCCGTTTCTCCGTCTCGCCCCCGCCACCGTCCCCTGACTCCTGACCTCTGACTTCCGATCTCTGCTCCTCGACCACTTCGTCATCAATCCGCACCTCGTCAATGATCACCGGCGGCGGGAGCGGGTTGACGCGCAGTTCCTTCGGGTCCACGAAGGTCGCGCCCTTGGCCGTGCCGAACCACAGCTTGCCGTCGCGGGCCTTCAGGCACGCCGGCTGGATGCCGCCCACTTCGACCGTCGCCAGGCCATCACTGCGATCGAAGGCGACATAGTTGACCGACCGGCGGCGGCCTGCGGCAAACTCGTTGAGTTCGTGCCGGCTCACGCGCACGATGCCCAAGTCCGAGGCCATCCAGAGGCGGCCTTCGTCATCCTCCAACATCGGGCCGACGCCCCGCGCCACCAGACCGCCTTTGACGCGATAGTTGAAGAACCGGCCCGCCTGAAACCGGCTCAAGCCCCCGCCGTGCGTGCCGATCCACAGCACGTCTTCGGCGTCCACGTAGAGCGCCTGGATCACGTCATCAGGCAATCCCTGTTCGCGGGTGTAGGCGGTGAACCGCCCGTCCTGAAACCGGTTCAAGCCCCCGCCGGCGGTCCCGACGTAGAGGCGCGCCTTGGAGTCTTCCGCCAGCGCCCACACTCGCTCCGAGGACAGCCCGTCGCGGCGGGAGTAGTGCGTCACCCGCTCGCGGTCAATCCGGCTCAGCCCGTCAAAACCGCCCACCCAGAGGGTCCCCTGCCGGTCTTCCAGCAAGGCGCGCACCGACCCGGCCAACAGGCCCTCGGCTTTCCCGTAACGGGTCAAAGCTCCGTTCCGGTATCGGAAGACATTCCCGCCGTAAGTCCCAATCCACATCGCCCCGTCCCGCGCTGGCAGGACGGCCCGCACGCCGTCCAGGACATCGGATTGCGGTGCCGCGATGGCCACCGAGACCACGCCTTGATCCAGCCAGTACGGTTTCGTGGTGCCACCGCCGAACCAAATACGTCCCTGCTGGTCCTGACAGACCGAATGAACGGCGTCAATGCCCAGCCCCTCGCCCCGGGTGATCATCTTCCAGAGGCGGGTTTTGATCCGCAGCAGCCCGCCGCCGTCACTGCCCGCCCAGACGTTCCCTTCCCGGTCACAATAAAGGCTCCGGAGGGGATGGGGCGTCAGGCCGGATTCCACGGTCAAGTGCTGCCATCCCTGCGCCGGGCTGAACCGGAACACGCCGTTCTTGTAGGTCTCCACCCACAGGTTGCCGGCGGGATCCTCGCACAAACCCTCGATGGCGGCCTTGAAGTCGGGACAGGGCCAGAGCTGCGGCAGCCAGTTTCCCTCGACATGCCTGCGGAGGCCCGCTGGCGAAACCATCCAGAAACCGCCGGCCCGGCTTGCACAAACTGGATTCGCCCCTGCTTTCGGCGGGCCAGCCGATTCGGGCAGCGGGATCAGACGTCCGTTCTCGAAGCCAAAGAGGCCATCGCGATGATTGAACCATGGCCGACCGGCGGTGTCCGTCACCAGCGCCCGGAGCGGCCACTCAGCGAAGCCGGGCGGCGCGGGCACGGGGACGAACCGGCCATTCTGCCACCGCCACAGCCCGGCCTTGAATCCTGCCAGCCACCGACCGCCCCGGCCATCTTCGCCCACCCATCGAGCCCCTTCGGCTGGCACACCGTCGGCCGCGGTGAAAGTCCGGCATCTTCCATCCTTCAGCCGAGCCACCTCGTTATACTCGGTGATCATCCACAGTCCGCCCTCCCGGTCCACGTACAATCGCACCAGGCGGTTGCCGGGCAGCCCCGGCAGGTTGCTCGAGTCAAACACGGTGAACCGCACGCCGTCAAAGCGGGCCAGCCCGTTGAACGTCGCCAGCCACAAGTAGCCGTCGGGCGTTTGCGCGATGGAGTTCACCGAACTCTGCGGCAGGCCGTCGTCGGTTTGCCAAGCGTCAATGGCGAAGTCCGTTTGGTTGGTCAACCCCACAGCGCGGCAACTCGTCCCGCCGCTGGCCACCAGCGCGAGGACGAGACAGTGCGCCTTCAGAGCTTGAAGGACGCTTCCGCGACGCCATGTGCCAGTGGTCGGAATGGATCGAGCCTAACGCCCCGCCTCGAGCGTGACAACCTCTGAGCGGGCGGCGGGCAGGCGTGGGAAGGAATGTGCGTCTGCTGCATCCGTCGCGAGAGGCTTGTGAAGGGGTCAACAGTATGGCCAACTGTCTGCGCTGCGGGCGCGGTTCGCCTCATGGCGCACCCGCTTCGAGTCGAGTTTCCCGGTGCGATTTACCACGCCATGACCCGTGGGGATCGCCGGAAGGACATCTTTTGCGATGACCAGGACCAAGCGCGGTTCCTCGAAACCTTTGCCGTGGCTCCACGCTTCGCTTGATTTCAAGTCGCAGATTGCTGATCGCTAATCCCTGCCGGCGGTGCCCACGCCAGCCGGTTCAACCGGCGCACAACTTGTGCGGCCACCTGTTCTCTGGGTGTTTTCCTCCGGATCGCGCGGATTCTTCACCGCCGCCAGCGCCGAGGTGGCCAACGAGCGGAACAGAATCGAGAACAGAATCGCCAGCCCCAGCCAGCAACGGGAAGGCAGCCAGTGAGATTCTCAGGTTCACGTTTTTCATGGTGTGATGGCCTTGAGCTTTGCGGTTTTCAGTTCAGGGCCGAATCATGGTCAAAATCATTTGAGCCAACTGCCCAGCGGTTGGGCGCGACCAGTCTTTCATATACGAGTTCGACTTGCGGGTGACTTGCGCCATTCGATTTACGTTCCTGCCTTGGAAGCCGTGGACGGTGGCTGGCCTACGGACCCTCTTTGCGCGCGGCGCGCATCGCCGCATCGCCGGAAAACGGCGGCGGGCCGAGCGGGCGCCAAGTGCCACCGGCAATTCTGCCACCGTCCGCGCTCCGGCCCGTGCGCACGTCGTACCAAGTGACTTCAAACGTGCCTGCCACGCCACGCAGGTCGAGTTCGGCGCCTTCATCGCCTGCGCCACCACGCCATATTCCACATCGCCGCTGGTGCGCCGGTCAAAATCACGCGGATAGCCCGCGAGCAAAAAGCGGATTTTGTTGAAGCCATGCTTGGCGCCGTAATCAATCGTCGCCGCGATTTGCGCGTCGTCGTTCGACGGATCGAGCAAGTGATAGGCGGTGTAGCCCAGGTGGTAGAACGGCCGCCCCGATCCCGCATAGATGAAATGCCGGGGATGCTGGGGGGACGCGATCACTGGACCCGGCCGCGGCGACGGCGTGCAGCGCAGCGTGCCCCTGAATCGCTCATCGAGTCCGCCGCCGCGGAGCCGGAGTTCGTGTGGGTAAATCGCCCCGGGCTGCGAGGGGGCAAAGCGAAGTCGAAACGTGCTTCCATCTTCCGAGTCCGCGAAACCCGGCACGGTGATCGGGGGCGTGTTCGACGCCGTGAACACGGCGGTCACTTCAGCTTCGGTGAAGGGATTCTTGAACGGCGGTTGTTCAACGCGCACGGTAAACTCGGCGGGATCGAAACACGGCACCGTTGTCGGCGCCTCAATTGCCGCTTGGGCGGGGCTAGAAGCTGCGACCGCGAAACCCGCCATGCCGATGGCCAGGTGCGCCCATGCGCCGATAACCAACACGGCCCGAAGAAACGATGGCATGGTTATTGGACGCGGGTGCGTTCGACCCATTCATGGACTTGCCGGATGATGGGTTCTTCGAGGGAGGTGCAACCGGTTCACCGGCGCTTGGCCGGGGCGGTGCGCTGGCCTCGACCAGGCCAAGTCTGGGCTGTCGCAGCTATTGCGGCTTCTGCGCAAGCGCGAAACGCATCATCGCTTCGTAGAGCGTCAATTGGATGTCCAGAATCTGTTCCAGACTGACGTGGCAGGCGGAGGCGTTGGTCAGGCCATGCGGGCATTCGAAGGTAAAGGCATTGGCGCCGGAAATGTGATACAAGGCGCTGCTGAGGTTGAACGCCGCGGGATAACGCCCGCTCTCGGGTTGCGCAGTGAACGGCTGAGCGTGCGGCAGACCGCGCTGGTCCATCAGCGCATAGCACCGTTGCGCCAGTTCACGCGTGGCTTCCTGCAGCTCGAGCGGCACATACGCCGGGCGCAGCAGGGCGGGTTTGCTTTCGTGGCTGTGCAGCGAAACTGCCAGGTCCGGGGCTGCTTCTTTGGCTACCTTCAAAATGGCCGGCGCTTCCGTGCTCAAGGGAGCGAAGAACTCATCGTGCATGGGGTTGACGCCCTGGTCGTTGAAATAGCAGCCCAGGAATCCCACATTGTCACCGACCATCGGATGCTGCCGCTTGCTCTCCGGCCAGCCGCAGAACGTGCCATCGCTCCACGTGCCTTGGCCCCAAAATCGCAAGTCGTCCTCGGAAAGGTCCTGCAAGGCTCGCGGCTCGAATCGGGCGGTCCCGTCCGGATTCCCTTCGGGGATGATCAACAGCCGGCATTTCCGCCCCAAGGCTTGCAGCTCGGATTGATCTTTCCCTCTCAAGTCGCGGCCGGTTTCCATGAGTTCAACCAGGTTCACCAATCCGGTTAACCCTTCCACTTCGTGGCCGTGCACGGGGCCGAGGAACAGAAGCACTGGCTTCTTTCGCGCCGATTTATCGCGGTAGGCCGACGGTTCCTGGGCGCCCATGGCCGAATTGAAATTGGCCCGGGAAGGCAGTTGCTCCGGTTCACCAAACGCGACCAAATGCAGCGGCCGCCCGCCCGGTGAACGGGCGATGACTTTGACCTCGGCTGTTTTCAACTGTTTGAATCGGTCTGCCGACCCGTTCACATCACCGATCCAGAACTCAGGCAGCTTTCTTTGCGGGATGCGTGCTTTCGCCTCGCCGTGGGTCATGCCGCCATACACGCGTGCCAGGATGCCGACTTGCCGTTGAACGCGATCGGTCAGGGCCGCATCCAGGTTCTGACCTTGGCCGATCCGCGTGATGCGTCCACCCAACGAACCCGTCGGGTTGAACATCACCTGCCAGGTGTCCGGGCCGATGTCCACGCGCACGCCGATGCGGCCGTCGCGTTCGACGCGCGTGACGGGGCTCATGGTTGCCAAGTCTTGCCCGCCGACTTGAATCACGTGCAGGAACGGATCGTCTTGCCTCGGCGCCCCCGGCGTGACTTCCACGCGCCATTGCCCCATCAACGCCAACTGCGCCGGCTGCAAATCGCCCGTCTGGATGGACCAGTTCGTGCCCGCGGCCCAGAATTCCTTTCCCGGCCCGCCGACTTTCGTGAGCCGGGCATCCTGAGGCAGCACCGTCCGGCAGAACATCCGGCCCTGACCGTGGTCGGCGCGAACGGTTTGATCCTGGATCAGCGGCTCGTGCGCGGTGTGCAGCAGCCAATCTTTGCGATAGTTCGGATCGGTGGTCGTGACGCGGTCGAAGATCACAAAGTGATTGGGCAGAAGGTACACAAGCTGGCGTGTCGCCTGGCTGCATTTTTCTCCCAGCCCAGCGCCCGTCGGATTCTTGGATGCGCCATGCTGGTAACAGGCGGTCGCATCCCCGGCCACATACACATAGTCGTCATGGGTCTCGAAGGCGCGGACCACAGAGCCGGTGGCGCGATGTTGCCCGCCATGGTTGCCCACCACGGTTCCGCCCCAGTAGCGGGCGGGAGGTTCGCCCGGTTGATGAATCACCACGCTATTGTGCGCCGCCGTTTGCGCGAAGTAATTGGCCAGGTGCTCGCCATTCGTGAACTCGTCGTAGCGCGTGCCGGAGTCCAGGGCCAGAAATCCGCGGTGATAGAGGACGAAGCTCAGGGCGTCATAGTGCCGATGCTGCGCGAGTGTGCCGCCGCACGAAAACAGACAATACGTGTCCTCTTTTCCAGCGCCGCTGCGCATCACCATCTGCCCCATGTCCTCGAAGTGCCGCGCCTTGGGCAAGGACTCGGGCGCGAAACGCTCCGGGGATTTCTCCAATTCGGTCCAAAGAAAGGGATAGACAAACCAGCTCGAAGAATAGCCCTGGCTCGGGAGCAGGCCCTGGACATGGCGGGCCAGCGCCGCCGCCTGGGGAGCCTTCTGACCGTAAAGGTGCCGGATGTTGGCCAGGTGGGTGTCGAGTTGTTGAATCGGCAAACGATTCGAGGTATGCGGTGTGTCGCCATAACCAAACTCCAGCGGTCCCGGCTCCGCGGCGATCCACTGCCACAGGACGTAATTGGCCAGCCAGGCACTGTGCGGCCAATCCGGCGCGAGGTTCTGTCCGGTGCTGGAGAGCCACGTGTAGAAAAAGTTCTGTTCCGCCCACGGATAAGCCCCGAGGACATAGCCCAGCGTCGCGGAGGCCCCGCCGCCGTCGTCGCCACACGCCAGCCGCCGATGTTCCAGCAGCTTGAGGTTCTCGGTCCGTCCCCAGACCAGCCACTCGTTGATCTTGTCAGTCTCGATTCCGGTCTTGAATCCCGTGCAGCCCAGAAACCACAGACAGTTTTGCACGCCATAGAATCCCGTATTATACCCGGACAGGTTCTCGCGATAGATGGACGGTTTGGCCTTGAGCACCAGATCGATCACTTGGACCAATCGCGACAGGTATTCCCGACGCTCTGCTTCCGTGAGCTGATTATGGAGCCAGTCCCACGCCAGGATGGCATGGACCCGGCTTGTGGAATACCAGTTCACGGCTTTGCGCTGCCGGTAGCTGGCCTCGTAGAAATCCAAGCTTGTCGCCAGGCACTGCTTCGCCTGAGCGAGGTACCGGGAATCTTCCGTGACCAGGAACACGAAGGCCGCCTGGGCTGCCTCGACCCCCAAGTCCCGAGCGGCGGCGCCCGCCGGTTGCTCCGGCGTGGTTAATCGGCGGTCCGCCTGCCCCTTGATGCGCTGGTACCAATCGCGCTCGGCGTTCAACGCCCGTTCGCGCACTCGCGGCCAGGACTGGGCATTGAAGAACAAGCGGGGATGATCTGGGCGAATTTGCTGCGTCCACTCCGGCAGCGTCGCAGCGTCAACGGCTGAACTGACTGCGACGGCCATCGTGGCCAACGATGCCGAACGACTCAGGGAATTCATCGCCCACTTGATCATTTTAACATTCATCACTGACGGTTTAACCGAAACCGCAAGAATTGCAATACAAGCTCGGCGCAGTCAGCCTCCGCTATGGCGTGATCCCAAAGGGGTCCTCACTATTGACCCCTTCACTTCTTCCGATCATGCGATTCGGCTTAGTCAGTCCATCGCCTTCACGGCCCGACCCTCCCAGGTCAGCACCTCTCCGTTCACGACCTTCCCCTGCCACGCCCCGTCTTGCATCCGCAGCCAGGCGAACTGGCCATCGGTGACCAACCGGCCGTCCAAGAGCGTCAACGCTGTCCCGCTGCCGAAGACCGGCGTGTCGGTGCGGTCGCCGCGCCGCAGCGTCACGCACGCCGTGCCGGGCGGACTGGGCGCCGCGGTGAACGCGACCTGCGGCGCGGTCTTGGCGAAGGGCAGCATCAGCACCACGAAACGATTGTCGTCGCCGCGACGCGCAGGCTTGTCCAGGGCGACCCAGTCGATCTCCCGAGAGCCGCCCAACTCCGCCAGGGAGCACATCCCCTTGCCCTTGCGCACGCCCGTGAGTTGCTCGGGCGAGGCAGCCGCAAGGAGCACACCCGGTCCTGTGGCGCTGGCGACGCGGCCGCCCGGCTGCACCACCAGATCCGTCGGGGAGTGGAAGTACCAACTGAGCGTGTGCCCGTCCGCCTCCGCGCTGCAGGTGTCGAAAACCACGAACACCTCCGGCTTGAGGAAGGCGATCGCGCGCCGGTGCGTGACGCCGTGCGACTTGGCGTATCCGTTGTGGGTCGCCGCGAAAACATCAAGGCGCGGATCGGAGTGCCAGAACACATCCCGGCCCCGGGCGGTCGCCCGATCCACATTCGCGTCATCCACCACGAGCATGTTGTGCGCCTTGGCGGTCACGTACCAGGTCAGATAGAGGGGATCGTCGTAGGTGCGCCCGATACCTGCGTCCATCGCCAGCGGCGCGCCGTGCGCATAGAGTTCGAAGTCCAGCGTCGCGCGGTGGGTGTGAAAGGAGTCGTGGGTGCCGTAATTGAGGAACAGGTAAGCGGCCTCCCGCTCCCACCCGCTACGCATCACGGCGACGCCGGAGGGCGCCAGATGCACGGAGGTGGCTGCCGGCAGGGCTGGCAGGGGTTCCTTGCGGCGGGCCACCAGTCGCTCCACCACGGAGCGGAATTCAGGCCGGCGGTACTCCTCGGCACCAGCGCGCAGCCAGGCCGCGGGAAGAGACCGCTCGCCGCCGTCACCCAGGGCCGGCAAAGTGCCTAGCGGGCGTCGTCCATGTCACGACGACTCCCTCGACATCCACGGCTGGCGTGGCCGCGGCATAGCCGTTGTCCCGGTGTTGCGCGTAGGTTCGCGACGAGTATTCGCGCTGCCACTGCACACGTCCGTCCGCGCTGCGGAGGCACAGGATGAGCCGTTTTGCCGTCTCCGGCTCACCGCAAGTCACGAAGACCGGCTCGCCCCAAACCACCGGCGACGAGGAGCCGATGCCGGGCAGCTTGACCTTCCAGTTGTAGTCCCGTTCGGTCCATGTCGCGGGCACGTTCGCAGCTTCGCTGATGCCACTGCCGTTGGGGCCGCGGAAACGGGTCCATTCACTCTCGGCAGCTCCGGCCGTGGAAGCCAAGGCGAGGATTGCGGCGAGCCTGACTGAACGGATAGGAATTTTGATTCTAGTTGCTCCTCGTGTTTAAGGCTTCGATTGATGTTGTGACGCGCTCATCGACCTGGAGCGCGCATACTCCACCAGCCGCAGATAGTCCTCCTGACCGAGTTTCCAGCGCACGGTGCGCTCGGCGCGCGAGTAGGTGCGGATGTCGCCAGAGCCCATGGCGATGACAACGCCCGGCATGCCGTGTTCCGGAACGTAGCAGGAGATCGAGTTCAAACTGTGGACGCCTGCGCGGTCCCGATCATACATGTGGCAGTGGAGGCACGTCTGCGCCACCGATTGCTGGCGGCCAAACTCGCCCCAGTCCTTCGGTGAGTTCATCAGCACGCGATAGGTGGGCGCGTCGTCGGCTGCCCGTTCGAGACCGCCCTCCTTCAGGCCGTCGAACAGCAGCCGGCGCCGGGCCACGTATTGCCGGGCGATCAACCCGCGCCCGGTGTTGGTCTGCGGGTCTGGCGCGCCGTCCACGTTCTTGTAAACCGACACATGCACCAGCTCGACGACGCGCGTGGCAACGGGATTCAGTCCCTCGTCGAGAACGACCATGAACTCGACAATCGCCGTCTCGGTGCCGACGGGAATTTGCCGCACGTCGCGCTTGAGCCGGATGTAACCCTGCCGCGCGCTCTTCTCCCAATCCACCCCTTCGCGCTGGAGGTAGCGGAGGTACTCCTCGACCGCCCGGCGGCCCTCGGGAAAACGCCAGAAGACGCGATAGTAAGATCGCCCGCGGATGCTCCACGACGTATAGGCCATTTGCCCCTCTCTCTCGTCGCGGTGTTGCGAGCCGGGTGCGTTGTCTATCTCCACCCACTCATCAGGCCGGGTCAGCAACCCGGGCGGCAGATAGTTGCTGCGGCAATCGAAATCATGTCGCGCCGGAAACTGTCCCGAACCGATGGCCTCCGCGTAGTTGTCCGGCAAGGCTTCGATGGCGGATTTCGGCAACGCCAGCCGCTGAATGACCGCGGCCAGCTTGCGGCAGAGCGTCTCGCGGCGCTGGATCGCCGCCGGATCCTCGCGCTGCAACTCCTCCGGTTCAATCCTGTAATCCGGCACCGCGGCCCGCCGTCTCGCCAGGTCGGCATCGCCAAAGCGGGCGATCTTCTGGCCGACGAGATGATCGAAGACGGCCCACAGGTCGCGCTGGAAGAAAGCCCGCTTGAGGGGATCGTCAATCAGTCGTTCGCCGCGGCCTTCGATGAATTCGTCCAGCAGTTTGTTCGCGCGCTGAAACGTCGCCGGTTCGGAATAGTGACGTGTTTTCTGCCATGCCAGAAACGCCAGCACGTCGCCCCCCTCGATGCGTTTGACCACGGGGCCTGGCACCAGCTTCCCGCTCCGTAACTCGCGGTCCCATTCGTCCAATTGGGTCGAATCGTCCGGGTATTGGGGCCGCGAGGGAAGCGTGCTCGGCCGAATGTAGAACGCGGCAAACAGCCGGTTCCAGAGATGGTCAGGCTGCGGATCGTAGAGCGGCAGGGGATCTTCACTCTTGAGCGACCCGCGCAGTGGACCTTCCCGATGATACGAATCTTCCGGCCCCGCGGCCGAGCAGGCCAGACACATGACGTTGACCAACATTGCGGACACCGCAGACGTCGAAAAGAATCGCATGTTCGTTCCTCGCTTTGCTCGGGTTTTCGTTACAGTTTCGCCCTACCGGGGCAGCCCGTCCATCCTTTTCCTGAATTCGATGTGATCGCCCCGCTGACGCAGGAGCCGCCATTGGCCAGCACCCAGCCGCCCGCGATGGGACCCACTTTGCGCAAACCTGCGGGAACGCCTGTGGGCCGCTGCGCCGTGGCGTGCCAAGCAACCAGCTCGACCTCTTGCGACTCGCTGCGGGTTCAGGTCCACCGTGCGCAGCAACGGTGGCACGGCCGAAAGTTCCGCGCCTACCGCGGCCTGGGTCATGGCTACGGAGGCGAATAGAACGATCGGCCAAGAAACACCCTGTCCATTCGACTGACGTTGCATCACCTTCGTGCGGATCATGAAAAAAGGACGCCCGCGCGCTCCCGCGAATTCAGCATGGCCGCTGCTCCACGATCAGCAGCGTCCACCTTCGCCGTTGAATAATTCCTCTTTTGTCAGGTGCCGCGGACGTGACGTTGTTGCTCCTCGGTCACGGCTCGGCCGCCAGCAAGGCACAGATCAGCTCTTTGTCGTTGCGGGCAAAGACATGACGATGGGCGTAGGCAGGGGGAGGCCACACGACGTTTCGGCCGTTGAAAGGATAGGTGGGATCCAGCAGATGAACGCGGCTGAGTTCCCGATAACCCGCCGAACTCAGCCGGGCACGGATCAGGTTTCCCTGATCGGTGAAGAGCAGGACAGAATCGCCGTTGGGAGTCAGGTGGATGCTGGAGCCGTTCTTCAGAGACGTCACGGTGTTCGTCTGCCAAACCTCTTTGCCGGTGCCGGCCTCCAGGCAGACCAGTTCGCCGGAAGTTTTGGCCGAGAACGCGTGCTCGCCCCGCAAGAGGGCGGTCGAAGTGTTGCTCAAAAAAGAATCATCAAGCGCCTTCCATGCTTCTTTGCCGGAGTTCTTATCGAAGGCCACGACACACGCGGCTGGCTTCGCGCAGATCTGAAGAATCAGCAGCTCGTCTTCGATCAAAGGCGACGCTGTGATGCCCGTGAATTCTTTGACCTGGTATTCTTTCGCCAGGTTTTTTTGCCACACCACCTCACCCCTGACGGCGTCGAGACAGAAGAGGTGATCCAGAGCTCCCAGCGTAAACAACTTGCCGTCCCGGATGATCGGTGTGGCCCGGGGACCGCCCGCATTCGGGTCAAAAGCCCAGTCGGGATAGTCCACGGCATACCGGTGGCTCCAGAGCAGCTTGCCGGTCGCTTCTGCAAAACAGAGCACGCGCTCCCTGGCTGTGGGACCTACCAGTTCGACGTCGGTGATGTAAACTCGGCCTTGTGCCACGACGGGACTGGACCAGCCCCGTCCCACCGGAGCACGCCAGGAAATCTTCAACCCGCCGGGCGGGAACGATTCCATGATGCCGGTTTCGTTCCAAGCGCCGTCGCGGTTCGGCCCCCGCCACTGCGGCCAATCCCCGGCCTGTACCGCGATGGGCAGTAACAACGACCAGCCAAGTGCAGTCGTCTGAAAAACACTTCGGCAATTCATGGTCAAGGCCAACGTCCAGAGCCTGGCAGATTCGCCACGCGATTGCGAGATGGGAAAGCCGACATCATTTCCAACGAACAGGAAGAACTGCTGCCTCCCGGACGCGGGAACCCGCGCTGGATTCGTTGGAAAATCTCGGCGGACTGAAGTTTCGTTAGCAGGTCGTTCTCGACGCGAAGCTCGGTGGCCATGAGTTGCAAGCAGGCGATGTGGGACATCGAGGCCCTCTCCGCCTCGACCGGGGAGAAGGTTAGGGTGAAGTGTCGAAATCTTGTCCGCAACAAGGCCGCTACTGGGATCGAGATGAGGACATCCACATTTGCTCGAGGTCGTGGGGACCGCGCGCACGAAATGGCCATGACGGGAAGAGGCACGCGGATCTCTGGAGAACCTGCAAAAGCCTTGAGTGGGAGTGAAGGTCGCGAGCCATCTCTCCTTTCAATACGAGGGCATCGAGATGCACAGAAGTTCCAAACCCTGTCCGCAGGGCCGAAGGCCCGAAAGATAATAGCCCGGCAAGCGAAGTGAAACGAGCGCCGCCCTGGGTAACGAACCAACGAAGAGAACAAGCCCTGTAGGGGCGACAGAAATCACCGGTCATGCAAGCGTTCATCTTCGCGCTTCGCATCGCTAGCGTAACCGTCGGCGAGCCGCTGCAGGACGGCTGCCACGAGCGGCCAACCCGCACGAATGCTTTCCGCCTGCTTCTGATACTTGTCTGCCAACTGACGCTCCTGCGCTCCGCCTTCGGTAAGCGATTTCCAGTGAGAGCCACGTTGACTGAAGACCCCCCTCGCAAAGCCGCGAAGGATTTCTTCTGAGTTGATGTCTTCCATAGCATCGCGGACGGCGAGACATGGCCATGTGCTGTCCGCGTCAGCCGGGGCGTTCGAGAGCATTTCTCCGATCTCCACATCGGCAACCTCTTGGCGGTCGAGCTTCGCGCATTCTTCTCGTGCCTTCGTGAGCCAATCCACCAGGACGGCCTTGTCGATGGTTCCATCGGCAGAAGTGCCCGGCAATCTGCACCAGCTTTTCAGCAAGGCCTACGCTCCCTCAGCGAGATTCTGAGTCGTTTCGTCCACTTCGCCTCTTGGTTTGCCGCGCTCGGATTTGGCGCGATACAGATGCGACATTACTTCCGCAAAGAACTTCGGGTCACGCGACAGCAAGCGGTGCAAGGCAACAGGAGAACGCCGGAAACCATCCAGCAGCTTTAGACACGCCCATTCGAGACGGCCGAGACGGGACTCATTCGCTTGCGGGCTTTGCTGAAGGCATTGGAACAACTCGGTGACGTGATACTGAAGCATCTGGACGTCGCCCGGTTTTTCGTCGAGGGGGTCGGTTCCGAAGAGTGCTCCCTCTAGCACGCTCAACAGGAAATCTTCCGAGAACTTCATGCCGTCATGCCGTGCTCCGTCCACAAAATCCAAAACTGAAAACGGACGCCGACAGGCCCGCAATTTCGACACGACGAACATCACTTGCTCCTCGCTCAAGCGTGCTGCGTGGACGCAGGTCCGTTTCCAAAACGCATCTTCAATCTCAAGGCCGAGTGCCTCAGCAAATCCCCACAGTCTCGGTTGGAAAGGGATGATGACCAGCAGAGCCACTGCCTGCTCCACGGGCCAGGTTTCAAGCTTCAATGATTCGAGCCAGGGCCAGCGGCGCGAGTCAAAGCGACTACCCAAGAAGGCGCCAGCGAACTGCCTCACCGACACTTCGTCAGCAGCAAGCAGCAGGGGCAGCACGCTTTCAACATCGAGCGGCAACTGCGCCCTTTCTGCCACGATGCCGACTTCCCACGGCATACCTGCTTGCTTGGCAATTTGCAGGACCCCTTCTAGCCCTGCCGATTCCCAGATTTCCCGGACAGCAACAAGCCGCCTGTCGAGCAAAAGCTTTTTGGTTTCCTCATACTTCTGCCCGTGGTGCCCCACGTGGAAAGCAACGCCCGAATCGAACAACCAGCCATTTCGGGCGACCGCATCGGCGGGAGCAAGGCTCGCGGCTGCCGCCTTAAGCTTCTCGACGATGCTCTCTGGCAACGCCCATTCGAGACCTTGCGCCCGACGGTGCTTGCTGGCTTCGGCACGGAGCAGATTCCACAGGCGCGTTTGTTCCGAACTAGGGCTGGAAGTGGCAGCCAATTCGCAAATGCCAGCCAACACCCTATCCAAGGCTGGCTCCGGAAGCTCGTCGATGTGCTCGGCCAACCCCTCCCATCGTTCGATATGACCTGCCGCATTCGAGACCAGCAAGTTGGCGACGCCGACAACGAACTCGCGATAAGCTTCCCCTGTCACTCCTTCCTTCCACTGGGCGAGCCAGTGCTGCCATTTTGGAGACTTGGTGCCACTCGTAGTACGCGCCGGGCGTGGACTCGAAAATCTGGCCCATGCCGGGCGGGTCCTTTCCGTTGTAGTGACGCCTCCAGGTTTTCCCGTCGCGCGACGTCGCCAGCCGGAGGCCGGGGAGGATGCCGTCCTTGCCACGGTAGGAGTAATACATGAACCAGTCCCATCGCTGCTCCTTCGCATCCCACTCGCGCAACACCGCCGCCTGCGAGGCCATCTGCTCGAAATACGGCGCGGCCGGCTCGGGCGCGAGCACCGGTTGCGCGCCGACGCGCTGGATGGATGCGGGCGTGACGCCGGAATATCCATCGGCCCCGGCCGGGCAGATGGCCAGCCCGATGCGGTCCTGAGAATCGCGGCGGTGGTGCCGGAATAGTAGATGTAGTAGGCATCCTCCTCCGCGAGGTAGAGCACGGCGTCGAGCCGGATGCTGCCGGAATCCCAGCCCTGTTTGCCGGGGCTGAACACGGGGTTGTGTTCGTCCTGATGCCACGTGAACGGGTCCGACTTGAGCGCCCACGCCCTGCCGATGAAGCAGGTGTTCCGGTTCGTCGCGGGCACGCCGGAGTAAAACATCACGAGGCGCGCCGGATCCTTCGGGTTGGGCAGAATGCACAGCTCCTGCACCTGCTGCGATTCCCACGCCGAGTTCGTGCGGTTGATGATGACGTCCCCGCGGATCGGCCTCAGTGAAACAGTTGCGTCGGCAGCGAAGACCGGGGAGACCGGGGCGGACAACAGGAAAGCGGCGACGAGGAGGAGCGGGGCTGATTTCATTAGATGCGGCCTTGGAGGTGTGAACTGCCCTCCAACGGGAAGCGGCAAGGCGTTTTGAGACAGCGCATCGGTGATTTGCTGCCGGATGACCTGTTTAAACGCTACCCGCGGCGGCCACCGCTTTGGCTTGCAAGCGAACGACGCCCAACCCGCCGGCAAATGGATCGAACGCTTCGCGGAATGGCTGGCGGACGGTGGGTTTCTGAAAAGGCCGTGACTTGACCGGAAACACTGCTTGATATGGGTGGCCATCCGTGAGAATATGGGCAGCCATATTATGAAGACCACAATCGAAATTGCCGACGATCTTTTTGAGCGGGCGCAACGCGTCGCCCGGAAGGAGAATACGACTTTCCGCTCGCTGACCGAGCAGGGACTGCGACTGGTGCTGAAAGACAAACAAGCTAAAGCCAAGAAGTGGAAGTGGCAGCCTGTGACTTTTCGTGGCGGAGGCATGACCGACGAATTCAAGAACGCCGGCTGGGACAAAATTCGCGACGAAATCTACCGCGGACGTGGCTCATGATCGCGCTCGACACCAATGTCCTCGTCTATGCCTATCGGGAGGATTCGGAATTTCACTCGCTCATCACGGAAGAGTTGCGTCCAGTAATTGAAGGTTCTGCGCCCTGGGCTTTGCCGTGGCCCTGCGTCCATGAATTCATCAGTGTCGTCACTAATCCGAAAATCTTCAAACCGGCATCACCAATGGCAAGTGTGCTGGACTTTGTTGACTCTTTGATCCCTGCACCCAGTTTGCACCTGCTTTCGGAAAGCCCCGGCTATTTTGACAAATTGCGCGACCTTGCCCTGGCTGCCAAACTCTTCGGCCCGCGCATTCACGATGCGCGCATCGCCGCGCTGTGCCTGCACCACGGCGTGCGCGAACTCTGGACGGCGGATCGGGATTTCTCCGCGTTTCCGCAACTCAAGACGCGCAACCCGCTGGTGAACCAATGAAGCGCGCCAGGATGCCCGACCACACAAACAACGAAATCGGCGGCGAAGTGGCCTTCCTCTCCGCCATGCGCTTTGACCCCGGCGCAGCCGACGCCACCGACGCCGTCGCGCGCCAGAGTTCCCGGCCGGATTTCCCCTCATCTCCCCCGGGCCGCGCGCAACGGATTGAACCCGCCACGAATTCGCCGCCGGTGTTCTCCGGCTGCAACGACCGGCCCGACATCTCGGAAGGCCTGGCCGGCGACGATCTCGAGTTCAAACAACTCAAAGTGCCCGCCGAACTGCACATCTACGCCGGGAGCGGCCACGGCTTTGGCTTGCGGGCGAACGACGCCCAACCCGCCGGCAAATGGATCCAACGCTTCGAGGAATGGCTGGCGGCCAGTGGGTTTTTGAAAAAAACGTGAATCCGCGAAATTGATTCCGCCATGTACTTCTTCTATTTCGACGAAACAAAATTCGACGAACAGGAAAGCCCGTACTTCTTCATCGGCGGACTCGTCTTGCGTGACAAAGAGCTCCAGCCTCACGAAGCCACGCTCTCGCAAATCCAGCAAAACTTTTTCGGCACGAGCATTCTCACGCAACAGACCGAGATGCACGGCCGGGAAATTTTCCACGGCAAAGCGCACTTCAAGGGTCGCAAGCTCGCGGACCGGCTCAAGCTGCTTGCCGACCTCGCCACCTTCATCACGACCGCGCAACTGCCGGTGAGAATCGTTCAGATTGACGTGCCGACACACCGGAAGAAATACCGCTTCGCGCAGCCCGAATACCAGCTTGGCCTCATGCTCATCGTCGAACGCTTCTGCGATTTCCTCGATGAAGCAAACGACCTCGGCCTCGTCTTTGGCGACTACGAGAAGGACGAAATCACGCGCGCCGTTCTCGACTTCTCCCAGTTCAAACTCGCCGGCAAGACCAGCATGTATTTCGGGCGGCCCTTGGGCCGTCTCCTGGACACGATTTATTTCACCCACTCGCATCACAGCCGTTTCCTGCAAGCCGCCGATGTGATGCTCTACATGGCCAGCCGGTGCGAAGGTCGCGCCGCGTCCGACGCCGACAAGTTTCACGAGAAGGAATTGCGCCGCCTCTGGGAAAGCATCAAGGCCGGCGGCCAGGTGAAAGTGCAACGCTGGCCATGAAAAAGTGGAACGACCAGTCCTCGAAGAGGAAGGCCCGCCGAAAGGGACGGACACCGCTGGTCGCACGACATATATCGCCACAGATGGCGTTGCGTGCAAGCACTGATTTCGAGCTTGTTGAAGCCGTTCCCGGCCAGCAGCTTGTTGGCGTGCCCGCCGAACTGCACATCTACGCCGGGACGGGCCACGGCTTTGGCTTGCGGGCGAACGAACCAAAACCCGCCGGCAAATGGATCGAACGCTTCGCGGAATGGCTGGCGGACAGTGGGTTTCTGAAAAAGCCGCAAACTACGAACGTGAACGTGATAAACTCAACGCCGCAGAGTTTCGCGCATCTTAAAATGATGGCAATGAATCCGGCTCGCATGTAACAATCTGACAGGCAACCAAGTGATTTCGACGACCGAACAGGCAGCCAATGGCACGAACCGACGGTCCAACCGTGCGGAACAGAGCCTCGCCGTCCAATGCACCGCACCCACTGCGCCGGGTGCGGTTGATTTGTGCTGCGGTTTGGGAGGGCTGTCTCTGGCCGCCAAGAAACTAGGTCTGCAAATCGTCGCCGGCGTGGACGTCAATTCGAGCGCTTTGAAAACGTTCTCCAAAAACTTCCCTGCCGCCAGAGCTTTGGAGGGAAGCGTTCGTTCCAAAACAATTCTGACGGCTTGCGCTAAGCTGCTTGAACCATTCAAGGCTGCAAACCAGCCAACGATAATTCTCTCAGGACCGCCATGCCAGGGTTTCTCCGCTGCCGGCTCGCGCGATCCCTCAGACCCGCGCAATCAGGTGCTGGTTGCCGTGGCGCGCGCTGTTTCAAAGCTACAGCCTGACTGCGCCCTAATCGAAAATGTTTCGATGCTCCTGGCAAACAAGCACAGTGATCGAATTCGGAAATTTGAGCGAACAATTCGGCAAGGCGGATTTCACGTCGCGCACATTGTTCTCGACGCATCGGAATTTGGAGTGTCACAGAAACGGAGACGAGCGTTCTTTTTGGTAACCAAGCAGCCCGTGGACGCGCAAGTCGTGTTGGAGCGACTGAAGAAATTCAAGACCGATCCCGTTGGCGCAAGGGAAGCGCTGAATGGATTGTCCAACCCCAAAGTTCGCCCCGACGACTACGACGATGACGTGGATTACGGCGGCGTTCACAATCATGTCGCCATGCGGCACTCTGAGCAAGTGATGAAGAAGATCGCAGCCATTGAGCCGGGCACTGGCCCAATGTCGTATCGCCGCCTGCATCCGTCTCGACTGTCGAACACGCTTTTCTCCGGCCACCGAGCGCCGCCAGCGCACTTCAAAGAACCGCGCAGTATTACTGTGCGGGAAGCTGCCAGACTTCAGGGATTTCCAGACACATTCCGAGTTTACGGGTCTTTCGCCAACCAGATGGAACAAATGACCAACGCCGTTCCACCTCCCCTCGCTCGCGCAGTTTTGCAGGTGCTCGCTGAAACCTCTGGTTTGCCAATTCACTCCAATGCCTGAGCAGGACGACAAAGCTCTTTCCCGACGGATCCTCGCGGCTAGACCGGAGTCTCCGGTGGACGGAAAACTGGAAACGGACGAGTTGGTTCTCGCTCGCATCACCGAAGGCATTTACCGCCAGCCCGCATCCGCCCTGCGTGAACTCGTCTCCAACGCTTACGATGCTGATGCGACAGAGGTGGTGATTCTCACGGACGCACCGCGATTTGGGCAAATCACGGTGCGCGACAATGGCCGCGGCCTCAGCCCGGAAGTGCTCACTCAGTTGGTCAAGCACATCGGTGTAAGCGCGAAGCGGAGCGAGAAGGGCAAAGAACTGGGGGTGACTTCACGCGCCAACGTCAACCGTAGCGAGGGCGGGCGTCAGCTCATTGGCAAACTCGGCATCGGTCTTTTCTCCGTTGCGCAATTCACCCGACATTTTCTCATCATCACGAAGACTGCGGGCGATGGATTCCGCACGGTAGCGGACATCACGCTTGGCAAGAGGGATGAACAGCAAGTTGTCCTGCCGCTTGAGAGGCAGGGCGAGCGTAAATACGAGACGGGCCACTTTCGGATTTGGCGCGAGCCGACTACGGACAAGAAAGCGCAGGGGACAGAGATCAAGCTGCTCGATTTGCTCCCGCGCACCCGTGACGAACTCGCGAGCGATGATGTTTGGGCAAGGCAGGATTACCAAAGAGACGACCCGGAGGTCGAGAAAACGGAACCGCCCGAAGTGCATATCGGTCGAATGGAAAAGAAGACCGGCCTCCTCTCCAAACAGCCAGCCCTGCCGTGGACTGAAGTCGATGGACCAAGAGAGCGATTCGAGAAGCTGGTGCAAAAGCTTCGTTCCCTCACGAGCGACCGGGAGTCTGTGGACTTGCGGAAAGTCTGCGACAACTACCTTTGGTCGTTGTGGACGCTCGCACTGTCCGCACCGTTGGCCTACCTCGAAGGCCATCCGTTTGACCTCCCAAATGATGGTGAGGTGCTTTTCTTCGAGGTCGAGAACCGCCTGAAAGGGCAATCTCACCCGATTGAAGTTCCGAAGGGCAAGTCTCCGCGCAAGGTGCTGAAGCTGAAATCGCCCGACGGCGCCACTGCCGGACACTTCGAGGTATTCATGGACGGCGTTCAACTCTTGCGACCCGTTCTTTGCCGTGATTTGCCCCGAACCGAGAACGCGGTAAAGACTCCGCTACTTTTCGTCGGGCGGCAGCGTGAAGAGTTTGCCGGGAAACCGCGCGAACTCAGTGGCGGCCCGTTGGAATTCGAGGCTTACTTGTTCTGGGCGCCAAAGATTGTCCCCAAGCAACATCAGGGCGTGATCCTGCGGGTCGGCAACGCGTCGGGGGCGCTGTTCGACAACGAGTTCATGGGATATGAAACTTCAGAGATAACCCGCAAATCCCAGGTCACCGCGGAAATCTTCGTGAGTGAAGGTTTGGACGATGCAATCAACCTGGACCGCGAATCGTTTAACTACGCCCACACGCACTACCAGTTTCTCACGAAATGGCTGCACTCGGCATTTCGCCAGTTGAGCAATCGGAGCAAGGAACTCTCCAAGCAAATACGAACGACGGAGCGGCGACACGAAGCAGCACAGACTCGGGAGAAGGTCGCGGTGAAAGTGCGGGCGGCGTTGAAATCACGCGGCATCGAGGATGTGCCCGAGGTTGAACTGTTGGAACCAGCCCGCAAAGCCGAGGCCGCGAAACTGCGTCGAGACGGGAAAATCGTTCTGCACCGGGAAGCGGTGATTCCTCCTTCGACTCAAGCCCGCCACACCGAAGTCGAAACCAATCGGCTGAAGCTTGCCGAAAAGAAGGCCGTCGGCATCGCGCAACTTCTTCATGGCATGGGCTTGTTGGACGCATTGTCCTACACGGAGCAGGAGAAACTCATCCGGGACATTCTCGAAATCGTCCTGCTGGAAAACTGAGCATGAGTTCACCGGGGTCTGACATTGCTGACGGAATCATCCCGGAGAAGCGTCTGGAGCACATTGCGCCCCCGCGCACCACTGAATTCCTGCCGTGGCACAAAGTGCGGAAACAATTTATCCGGCGGCACCAATGGAACGAACTCGCGAAACGCAATGTGAATGACAGTTGGCGCCCCGACCTTCAGAAGCTCTCGGCCACAGCAGGTCAAGCACAGAGCGCAATGCATGTGTCGCGCCCGCTCCGCTGCTTGGTAATTCCAGGAGATGACTTGCTCGATATACGCTCTTTGTGGAGTGAAATCAGCCCTCTGGATTGCTTCATCCACTATCTCGGATTCAATGAGAGACACGGTTCCGACGAAATCGGAACGAAGGTGCATGTGGCGAACAACGCAGTCACCTCACTGCCGGGCGTGCTGCCCGATTCACAAGTCTTGAAGGACCGGTTCGAGGCGATATCTGGAGCAAACTCCATAGCTTACGCCCGCCTTAAGAATTACGGCCCTTACCATATTGTGAACCTTGACCTCTGCGGCTCGATGTTCCCCAACACCGATCAGAGTGTTCAGCCGTATTACGAAGCGATTGGAAGCCTTCTTAAATACCAGTTCGCCGCTCAGAAGACGAACTGGCTGCTGTTCATCACCTCCTTGGTCAAACCCGCTATCGTCGATGAGGACTTGATGCAAAAGTTGTGCAAGCCGACGCGAGAAAACTTCGACGCTTATCCGGATTTTGCGGCAAAGATGGAAGGTTTGTTGCCGCGCGCTACTTTGGAAGGCGAAGCGATGTGCGTAAATCTCGGTGGTCTCTCTGAGGGCGAACTGATTCGTCTCTTCGGCGTGGCTCTGGGCAAGTGGCTGTTGCGTCTGGGCCAATCCCCAAGTCCGAAATGGACCGTCGGAATGCGCCGCAGCTTTCGATACTCAATCAACGAAGACAAAGGCGCGGTGATGCTTTCGCTGGCCTTCGAGATGACGCCAAATTTTGCTCCACCAGTAGACGCCACTGGAATGTCGAAGCTCGAAGTCGCGGCGAAAATTTTTCCGAGTGAAATGGAGAGCGCGGTGAAGCTGGCCGAATCCGTCGCGAATATCGCCGATGTGGATGGGAAGCTCGCAGCGGATGCCGGAATGAAAGCCGCGCTGCGTGATGAGGCTGCGGACCTTCTGGCTTCAGCCGGCTTTGATCGGGAGAAATACATTCAGTGGGTGGACGCGGGCGAGCCCGTTGCGCAAGGCTAGCGGTTGTGGCAGATGTTTTTTCAAAACGGAAACGTTCGGAGGTTATGTCGTGCATTCGTTCGCGCGGCAACAAAGACACTGAATTGGCGCTGGCGAGATTGCTGCGGCGAAATCGAGTCGCCGGCTGGCGACGCAATCAATCAGCGTTTGGCAAACCAGATTTTGTTTTCAGGCAGGCGCGGCTTGCGATTTTTGTGGACGGCTGTTTCTGGCACGGCTGCTTGAAACATTCAAAACCACCACGCAGCAATCAAAACTACTGGCGGGCCAAAATGATTCGGAACAAAGCCCGTGACCGTTCCGTGTCTCGCGCTTTGCGGAAGAGAGGCTGGCGGGTATTGCGAATTTGGGAGCATGAACTTGCCCGCAAGAATGAAATCCGTTTGTTGCAGCGGATTCGGCGGGCGAAACGAAGGGTTGGGGACTGAAATGCGAAGGGCCTCCGGCATTGCCAGAGGCCCAGCGCCGAACGGGTAGTCCCATTCCAAAGCCGAGATATGAATAGCAGTTGCCCAACGGTTTGGCAAGCGGCGGTTCAGGCATTTCGGTTCAGTGTTTTGTTGCTTGCCCTGGTGGGCGGCGGTTTGTTGGCTTTTGGAGCGGACTTCGCAGCCAGCACCGCGTCAAGCGCCGTGTTTGCGGAACATCTAACGCAGTTCAGAGAGCCCAAAGGTTTCAACTTGGTGGCGGAGCCGCCGTTTGTGATTGAGTCAGCACGTACCCTGATGCTCGAATTGACGCCATGAAAACCGGGAAAGAAACCAAGCCCGCCGGCAACATCCGGTCCAGGCGACTGTCTGCAAGAGTCGTGAGCAACAATCTCAGAAAGCCTTGTCTATTACTGGCGGCCGTATGCATAGCGATACTGCGGGCATCGTGCGACGCCGAGGTATTACCCCTCCAGGTGCGCTCTCCTGATGGAAAGAACTCGATTGAACTGACTGGCCTCGGCGCGCAAACCAATGGGTTGGGGTTCAAAATCTCCCGCGGTAGCCGCCCGATCATTGACATTACGTCGTTCACGGTTCGTCTGGCGGAGGGTGGCGAATTATCCGGTGTGGCAACGCTGGAAAACATTGAGCGTAGCAAGAGCGACAAAGAATTCCCGCTGCCGTGGGGAAAAACGAAGGCGGTAATGAACCGGTGTGAACGCGCGACCGCGCACTTGACCGACCGTCTGGGCATCAAATGGGACATAGACCTGGTCGCGTACGACGATGGCGTCGCCTTCCGCTATCGGCTGCCGGAGGAAGGGAAACAATTCACCTTGACCGGCGAGTTGGGCGACGTCCGGTTCGCGGGTGTGCCGACGTTGCATTATTCCGCTTGGGACCGCTTCACGAACGACCACGAATCCGAGTTCCACCGGGATCCGCTGACGGGTGTCAGGGGACCGCTGGTGGATTTGCCGTTGTTGGCCGTCTGGCCGGACGGGCTGGCCGCGGGCTTGACGGAGGCGCGCATCCGCGATTTTTCGAGCCTCTACCTGGAACCAAACGCCGACCCGGATTCAGAGGTGTTTCATCTGCGCTTGTCGTCTCCTCCGGGAAAAACCAACGCGTGTGTCATTGGCCGGACGCCCCACGCCAGCCCGTGGCGCGTCGTGCTGCTGGGCGACAGCGCCGGCCGGCTTCTGGAAAGCAACCTGCTCCTCTGCCTCAATGACCCGCCCGCGGGTGATTTCAGTTGGGCGAAGCCGGGCAAGACCACGTGGCATTGGTGGAATGGCACGCTCGAGCGAGGCCCGTCTTTTGTCCCGGGCATGAACGTGGAAACGCACAAACGATATATTGATTTTTGCGCGAGCAACGGGATCGCCTATCATGCAGTTGTTTCGGACACCCGGCCGTGGCACGTGCAGTCGGCCGAAGGCTTCTCGCCGAAGCAGGATACCGACATTGTTACGCCGCGCCCCGAGTTGCAGTTGCCCGAGATACTGAAGTACGCGCGGCAACGAGGGGTCGGGATTCGTTTGTGGCTGCACTGGAAAGCGCTGGCCCCGCGGTTGGAGGAAGCTTTCCAACAATATGAAGACTGGGGGATCAGCGGCTTGATGGTGGATTTCCTCGACCGCGACGATCAGGAAGTGGTCAACTTCTGCGAACGCGCGCTCGAGTCCGCCGCCCGGCACAAGCTCCACCTCCAGTTTCACGGCTCGTACAAACCCAGCGGCGAACAGCGCACCTACCCGAACCTTTTCAATCGCGAAGGCGTGCTGAACCTGGAGTACCTCAAGTGGAGCAAGCGCTGTACGCCGCCGCACAATGTTGAGGCGGCCTACGTGCGGCAATTGGCGGGGCCGCTCGATTATCACACGGGGGGATTCAACTCGATTTCGCCCAGGGCGTTCGTCCCGCGCAACGAGAATCCCTACGTGCTCGGCACGCGGTGTCATCACCTGGCGATGTACGTGGTGTACGAGAACCCGATGCCCATGGTCACCGACACGCCCGAGGCATACAAGGGCCAGAAAGGGTTCGATTTCATCGTCAAGGTTCCGACGACATGGGATGAGTCGCGTTTCGTAACCGGGGTGGCGGGCGACTACATCGTCATGGCCCGCCGTAACGGCGCCACCTGGTACGTCGGCGGGATGACGGACTGGACTTTCCGCAAGTTGTCCGTTCCGCTTCACTTTCTCGCACCGGGTCGCTACGAGGCCCGACTTTACGTTGATGGTTCCACGAACGAAGCTGAACCCAATGCCATCCGGGTGGAGGTGAAAACCGTCAAGCCCGGCACAGCACTGCCAATTTCCATGGCCCCGGGTGGGGGCTTTACGGCCATTATTGCGCCAAAGTAGGAATGCCGCAACCAACGGACTCCATATCAATTTCAAAACACAGTCATCCCGCTACGGGATGACTGCGAAAACAAATCTCATTCCCTTCACGTCGCCGTTGTTCTTGTGACTTTCGCCTTGCGGACCCAGCTTGCGCGCCGCGTTGGGGCGGTTTAATCCCGCGCTGCCGCCTGATGAAGAAAAGTCCGACCTGGACCGGTTCGACCTCGACGTAGCCGATCTCATCGATCAATAAAATTTCCCAGGAGAGGTACTTTTTGAGCACCTGAGCTTTGGTGTGATCGGCCACCGACTGGTAGAGTTCGTTGACCAGTTCGGCAAAAAGGACGTAGCCGCCGCTGTAGCCCTGATCGATGGCCTGAATGAGGAAACTGGTGGCCAAGCCAGCCTTGCCGCATCCGGTGCCTCCCAGCCAGAGGATGTTCTGGTTCTGTTTCACGTAGCCCAGCGAGTCGCAGAGGGCGAAGAGTTTCTTCTTATTGAGTTTGGGCTGTCGCTCGAAAGGATACGTTTCGATGACCAGAAGCTCGGGAATGTGGGCACGCCGGAGCCGTAGTTGCCGCGCCTTACCGATCGCCGCTTGAACGCCAATTCGCCATCCAACGGGTCCTGTTCTCTGGATTCCAGTCTCGCGACCAACTCCGGCTGGAAAATCTGGCGCTACGCCGCGTTCGACGGAATCTGGGAGGCGGTCGGCCTCAAAGCGGTGACGTGGCCGCCGTGGAGTCCGAATTGGAACGTACCTTTGGCGAGGGGGAATCGCTCCGTGAAAGAGGAGGGCCTCTCGAAAAGGATCTGGTTCGGCGAGGCCTCACTGCGGCCAGTGCGGTCGCATTACGTTTCTCACTTTCACACCGAACGCCACCCTCCAGGGAAGGGGAACGTGATCCTGTTTCCTGAACCGGCCGATCGAATCGGCCAATCCTCCGGCAAGATCATCACTCGCCAACGTCTCGGCGGGCTGCTGAAATTCTACTCCCGTGAGGCCGCATGAGCGTTTTGACACTGCGGGATTCGTGGCCGCCTTGACTTCGCTGAGGGAGAACTCGTGCTTGAGGCGTTCCGCGTCCCGTGCGACATCCCACACCTCCACATGGGTGCCGTCAAAAAGAACTTCAACTTCGTCCGCACGCACGGCGGCGGCGGCGGCGATTACCGAGATGCTGGCGAAGAGGACAATAGGCGCTTTCATGCTGTGACGGCGCCAAGACAAACTGCCGCGTCAAGTTTGGCGAATGGATTTCCGCAGAGTGGAGAATACAGACAGGTCGGTGTTCGGGATGCCGGCGATGAACCGGTATTCAAGGAGGTTGCGCCAGTTTGGTCTTCTACGTAACGTCAGCCCCATGACAACACGCGCGGCCACCGAATACCGTTACGAAAAGCTTACCTGGCCTGAGATCAATGACGCCATCGAGCTGGGCAAAGTATGCATCATGCCCTGCGGTGCCATCGAGCAACACGGACCGCATTTGCCATTGGACGTGGATGTCGTCTGTCCGGTGGAAATCGCCCGGGGCGCCGGCCGGCAAGCACCCGAGTGGCTCCTGGTCCTGCCGCCGGTTTGCTACGGCTACACGGGGCACGTGCTCGATTTTCCCGGCACCATCAACAGCCATTTCGAGCATTTTATCCACCACGTGCTGGACATCACCAAGTCCCTCGCTTACCACGGTTTCAAAAAAATTCTGCTCCTCAACGGCCACGGCTCGAACAGGCCCAATCTCGACCTGGCAGCCCGCCGCACCAACCTCGAAACCGACGCCGAGTGCATCGCCGCCGCCTGGTGGAGCTTTCTCACCGTGGACAAAACCTTCCTCCCGCGCTGGCGTGAGAGCAAATTCCCCGGCGGCTGTTCCCACGCCTGCGAGCTGGAAACCTCGCTCTACCTCTACCTGGATGGGGACAACGTGCGCAAAGACCAAGTCCGCAACGGCGCGATCAGCATCAACGACGAAGAGAGTCCCTTCAATTGGATGGACCTGTTCGCGGCGGGACCCGCCACCTTGGTTTCCTGGACCAGCAGCTACTCGGCAACCGGCACTCTGGGTTCGGCCGAACTGGCTTCCGCCGAGAAGGGCCGGCAGGCCTATGAAGAAGCGGTCAAGCAGCTCTTGCGCTTCATCCATTACTTCAAGAACCGCCCGGTGGATGTCCGCCGCGACCACCATCGCAAGCCGCCGACGATGCCCATGCCGTGGGGACAAAAGTCCATCTGACAACTGGGAATGGCTAAGGTCCACCCGAATACTGAAAACCGGATGGCCAGTGCTACCGGCGTGCGGCCGACCCGGGTGCGCTACTTGGTGCTGATGCTCCTTTGCTCCCTCGCCTGCCTGACCTACCTCGACCGCATTTGCATCATGCGCGTGCAGGGCGACATTGAACGCGACCTCCAGTTGGACCGGCTCTCCGCCCGCGACGAGCAGACTTTGGCGGCCAAGGGTCTCGCCAATGACATTGACGCCCGGGCCAAACTGGCCCAGGACCGCGCCACCGAAAGGATGAGCTGGGTTTTCTCCGCTTTTGTGCTTGGGTATGTTTTGTTCGGTCTCCCGGGCGGCTGGCTGGCAGACCGGTTCCGCCCACGGGCCATCATCCTTCTGATCGTGCTCTGGTGGTCCTTGTTTACGGCGCTGACCGGCGGGGTGAAGGCGTTGGTGGGCCTGGCTTATCGCCGCCCCGAGCCCTGGGTGTTTCTTGCCACGATGGTGCTGATCCGCTTTCTCTTTGGCTTGGGCGAGGCGGGAGCGTATCCGAATATCGCGCGGGCGCTGGGCCGCTGGTTCCCCTTCCGGGAGCGCGGCGCGGCGCAGGGCGCAATTTGGCTCTCCAGCCGGTTCGGCGGGGCCATTGCGCCGACCGTCATCGGCAGCCTCGTGGTGGTGGCTGGAGGCTGGCAGCGCGCGTTCTGGATTCTGGGCGCAACGGGCATATTGTGGGCGGTGCTCTTCTTTCTTTGGTTCCGGGATCGGCCCGAGGAGAAGGCCTCAGCCAACCAAGCCGAATGCGAGCTGATCCGCGCCGGAGCCGCAGAGCAGGAGTCCATTTACCAGGACGAGGCTCCGATCCGGGTGCCGTGGGCGCGGCTGTTTTTCTCGTCGAACCTGCTCTGGCTATATGTGGCTTCATTCACCGCTGCTTTCAGTTGGTTCTTCTACGTCACCTTCCTGCCCAAATACTTGAAGGAGCAATTCCAGGTGGACTACTCGCATTCGGAAATCATGACCGGCTTGCCGCTGCTGGTCGGCGGACTCGCCTGCCTGGCCGGCGGGCGGCTCTCCGACGTGTTGATCCGCGCGACGGGCAGCAAGCGGTGGGGGCGCAGTCTCCAGGGCGCCGTCGGCTTGGCCGTGGCGGCGGCTTGCGCGCTGGCTGTCTCGCGCACCGATTCCGCTTGGGCGGTTATTCTCATCATCTGCATCGCTTCGGCTTTTCAGGACCTGGCCCTGCCGGCCATGTGGTCCGCCTCGGTGGACATTGGCGGACGTTGCGCCGGGACGGTGGGCGGCTGCATGAACTCGGTCGGTGCCATCGGCGCCATGCTCAGTCCGCTGGTCGCCGCCAAGGTCGCCATCCTCTGGAATTGGAATGCGGTGTTCGTGGTTTTTGCCGTCTCCTACTTCCTCGGCGCGCTGGCTTGGTTGCGTGTGGATGCCAGCCGTCCATTTCTGACGCCTAAGTGATCCAAGCAACCCCCAGCCATCCACTACTCCAGCAACTTCTCGCCGCGCGTGTATTTCGCCAGCGCCTCCCGGTTCAGTGACACGCCCAAGCCTGGCTGGTCTGGAATGGGCAACAGGCCGTCCGTGTCCAGGTGCCAGCCGCCGGCCACGATGTCGTCAATGAAATGCGAGCCGGTCAGATACTCCACCAAGTCGGTGTCGGGGAAAGCCGACGCGAGCTGCAAATCTGCCGCCAAGCCAATGGCCGTGTTCCAACCATGCGGGATAAACCGCACGCCGTTCTCCTTGGCCATCCAGGCAATCCGCCGCTCTTCGCTGATGCCGCCCACCTTCGTCACATCGGGCTGCACGATGTCGAAGGCGCCCTGCTGGAGCCAGGGCTGGAAACTCTGCCGGCGCGTGAGCACTTCGCCCCCGGCGATGGGCAGCGGGGCGCGCCGGCGCAGTTGCACGTAATCCTCGAGCGCATCGGGCGGCAGCGCTTCTTCGAACCACGCCACGTCGTAATCCGCGAGCATTTCCGCCGTGCGCACCGCCCATTTGTAGCCCTGTGGCCAGAAGGCGTCGCTACCGCCGGCATCCACCATCAGCAACGAGTCGGCGCCCACCGCCTCGCGGGCGGCGCGCACCATCGCCTCATCCAGCGCCTGGTTCTTCCGGCCAAAGGGCCCCCAGCCGATCTTGAACGCGCGGAAGCCCTGCGCCTTGACCGTCCGCAAATGCTCCGCCAGCGCCGCGGGCTCTTCCATCAGCAGCGACGCATAAGGACGCACGCGCTCGCGGTACCGTCCCCCCAGCAATCGTCCGACCGGCTGTTTCGTCACCTGGCCCAGCAAGTCCCACAGCGCGATGTCAATGCCGCTGATTGCGTGGGTGAGCGAGCCGCCCCGCCCCAGCCAGAACGTGTTCTGATGCAGCTTCTCGCTCACCCGCTCCGGCTCCAGCGCATTCTCGCGCACATAGAGCGGCGCCAGCACCGCCAGGGCGGCCCGCACCAACTCGTCGTTCGTAAAGGTGCTGCCCAGCCCGATCAATCCCTCGTCGGTGTGGACAGCCACCAAGGTTTGAACGCAATCTTCCGGCCGCAACTCGTTGCTCCAGCCCCCTTCGGGGGTGGCTCCGCGCAGCCCCGCACATTTGATCTGCGTGATTTTCATTTGGCTGGTGTCCGTGGTTTACGGCAGTCCCACCCGCGCGTGTCTTCTTAGAACGCCTTGGGCGGCGTCATCCAGACCAACTCTGCTTTTCAACGTGTTCGTCACCGTAATGCTCTCGACCTTCACGTCCTTCTTGCCGCTCAAGTCGATCCTTTGCTCCCGCACGACCGTTTCAAAGACGTGCAGCCTTGGGTCGCCGCTCTTCACCACGATCCGCCCGGCGGCCCGGTCATAAGTGAACTCGCCCCACGGCTGGCCGTCGCGGAGAACCTTCTTCGGCTGAGCTGGCAGGGACGCCGACCAGCTTCCATCGGCCTGGCGCTTCCAGCCCTCGATCAGGTCCGCCCCGCTGATCGTGACCATCTCGCCCTTCATGGCGCGGACCGTCACGCCGTCGCTCTTGGGCCGCAGCGTCTCGCGATATACGCCGCCGCGCAGCACGATCGTCTCACCCGGTTCCGCCACCGCGCACGCCTTGGCCAAGCTCGCCAGGGGGACGGCCGGATAGCCCCACGCGGGGTCGTCGGCCGCCGCCGGATGACGCGGATCGACGTAATAGACGTTGGGATATTCGAGAGCCCCAACCGTCACTCCACCCGGGCCCGCGCCTATCGCCGGGCTGCCTTTTCGCAGACGGAAATTACGCTGGGCCGCATTCACGAAGAGCGGGTCCTTGCCGTTGATATTCTTCTCGCCGGAGGCCGGCGAAGTCTTAAACGTCAGGTTGTGCTCGATTACCGGTCTGGCGAAAGAGAAATCCTTGTCGCCATCCACCACGGCCCGCTCCGCGTTGCAGAGGAGGTTGTTGCGAATCTGCCCGTTGGTGGATTCCTGGCCCCGAAGGCCGATGGCGGCCCAGCGCACCGTCGAGATGGTGTTGTGGGCGATGGTCACGTCCGGCGTCTGGATGATGTCCGGGCCCCAGCCGCCGCTCATCGTCGGGGAATTGGCCGACACGATGTTGCCCCGGAACGTCCAGCCCCGCACGCTGCCGATGTGCGGGGCGCTTTCCACCATGCACATCTGGTGGAAGTCGAAGCAGGTGTTGTGTTCGAACACCAAGCCCTGCGCGATTTCGCCGTTGACCGTGAACGTCTGGAGGCAATCAACGTGGGCGACCCGAATCTCCGAGGAGGTGCTGCCGTGAAAGTAGTTGTACCGTTCCACGCAACCCTTGCCGAAAAACCGCGAATAATCGCAATCGTCGTACCTATTGCCCGGAGTGTACATGAATAGCCGGTTCACCTCGTTGTTCTCCACCAGCCAATCCTCCCCGCCCAACATGAAGCCGTATTGGCTGTGATAGACTTTATTGTAAGCGATCCGGTTGTGCGCCACCGCGGTGTAGTCCCGCGTTGTGCCGTCGGGACTCGGCTTTCCGACCGTTCCGGCAACCCCCACCATCATGTCGTGGACATAGTTGTCCAGCACTTCGCAGTGGCTTCCGCCCAATTGCACCGCCACAGCCGGCTTCTCGGCCGTGATCTCGAAGCCCTCGACGCGGATGTAACTGGCCTGAAGGTCGAATCCGCCCACGATAGCCGACCGCCGAGGCATCGCCCGCAGCGTGATCGGCAGGCCCTCCGTGCCGCTGGTTCTGACCTTGACCCGCTCATCGTACTTGCCCGCCATGACCAGGACGGTGTCGCCCGCCTTGATCACGTCGGCGGCCTGCCGGACGGACTTGAAGGGCTTCTCCTCCGTTCCCGTGTTGGTGTCCGCCGCCCCCGGCGCTGCTTGGTCCACCACATAGGTCGCTGCACGCGCCTGGCCGGTTCCACACACTGCCCAAACCGCGAACACCGGAATCAGGCCCAGAGCCAGAATCATCTGCTTCATTGCGATCATGGTCGTTAAAGTCCCTCCCATCGTCTAGCCCCAAAACAAGCGAGTAATCAGTGATCAGTCAACAGTGATCAGTGGCAGCAAGACGACCGTGTCCACTCGAAAGTACGCCTGGCAAGGAATGAGATGTCTCGCCAAACGCTGATCTCAAACTGATTACTGATCACTGTTGACTGATCACTCTTGCCTAAGGTCCAGCCCGGATTTCCACCGACAACCATTGGCCGAAAACTATGCTCATCTCTCTGGGTTTCCGTCGGACCAGGAGGCCTGGGGACATCCTGAAGGCGTCCATCGTCGGCAACGTGATCACCGTTTCCATCAACGGCGTCGAGAAAGCCCGCGTCACGGATGACACCTACAAGACGGGCAATCCCGGAATCGGATTGTTTCTCCATGCCGATGGGGGCGGGGCATTGGTTCCAACACGAATTTCGGCTTTGCCAGTTTTACGGCGAGGGGTCTTTGATTGATATGACACAATGAGCTTGCCTCCCACCCGCGCAAACCTATTTTCCTCTAAAATGAATGCGGTGCAAGAGCAATTCTCATTAACCGGCGTCAGCCTTTAAAAGCAATTTCTTGCTATCAGTTGAATGCCGACATGGTTCATGCACGTGGAACACTTCGCTTGAGAGGACTTCCGGCTGTCGGCCTGGCCGCCATCGCCATGGCGGTCGTCTCTTGCTCGGTTCTGCCACCCACAACCCATGGAAGGCGCGCACATAATCCTCGAACATGCCCTCGTAATCGTAAAGCAGCGACTGCATGCAGGAGGCCTGGAAGGCAGGCCGGCTGTTCAGCTTCAAAACGCGGTGGACCGTCGCCACAGCTTGCTGGAACTTCGCCGGCTCAGCCTGCCTCGAACGCGGCCAACTTGCTCCAGATCGTCAGGCCAAATCGGTTCGTTGCGGCCAATTCGTCATCCTGGAAAGGCACGGCGGTGGCGGCCAGCCAGTCCGGCGGAACGAAGCCAGCCTAAAGCCTGTCCTTGAGCTTGGCTGATTACGCTGGCGCCAACGAGCAGGCTTCCGGGAAGAAATAGAGCAATGTGCCCGTGTTTGCGGCACGCCTGCAGCCATCGAGAATCGGCTCGGACCAAGTTCATGCCGGGAGCTTGATGTCCCCTCTCTTTGTGCGTCAACGGGAAATCCACGGCGGCGACAACCTGAATTGAACCACCACCATGCCCTGACGTCTGGAGGTTGTGTCACGTCTGGAAAAAGCTCTGGCGGGCCGGATCCTCCCTCTCGTTCCGCTCCTCGAACGATGGAACCTATTCCTGGTTGGTTCTTGCGCATTCGTCATTCCGCGATGATGCCCTTGTCCCGGGCGCCGAGATCGTAGGTAGAATAGATCGTGAGGCTCATGGCGGGCAACTCGTCGCTGAAGACAGCTTCGCCGGCCTTCAGCCGTGCTTTGAACGCAGGCGCGATCTTCAGACTGAGATTGTCCTTTTGCTGGAACGTGACCTGGTACTGATGGAGGCGCGAACGGTTCGCGCCCGAAACCCGCAGACGGGCTGGCCAGGCGCGCGGCGCGTCATTGACGATGATCCAGGTACATTGGGCTTTCGGGCTGCGGAGCGCCGCGGCAAACACGCGGTTTGTCTCGTCGATCCGGCCGCCCCCGACTTCCGTGGCCACCAGCGTGGAGTGTTTGGCCGTCAGGCGCGAGATCAGGCCGTAAACGAAGTAGGCGTTCGGCTTCGGCGGAAACGACTTGAGCAATGTCTTCGTCGCCGGGTCCCAAGTGTCAATCATCTGCCAGTGGCCGTCGAGGTCGCCGCGGTTAATGAAGCTCCAGCGGTTGAAACCTTCCACGCCCACGTTCAGCGCGCGTACGACCAACTCCGCGTCCTTGATCGCCGCGTCGAACGTGCTGGGCCCGGGATCGCTGCCGTTCCATCCAAACACCATGCTGCCCAGCTCGGAGAGAAACAGCGGCTTGCCGCGTTCGCCGGCCCATCGCTTCCAGGCCGTCAATCGCTTCACGGCATCAGCCAGCGGATAGCCTTTGCCCGTGCTCCAGTCGAAGCGCGCGAAATAGGAGTGCAGGTCGTAGGCGCCGATGAACGGGTCGAAGTCGATCTCCTGCGGTTTGAGTTCCGGCAGGTCGGTCCAATCCGGTCCGCTGAGCGGGATGACGATACCCTCGCGATCGAATGCCTGGCGCACGGCTTCCAGACCGGCCCGGAGCGACATCGGTTCATTGGGCGGCCGTTGCCACCAGGACCAGTCGTAGCGCGGCTCGTTGTTGATGCAGATCCACTTGATGCAGGTATAGCGCCTGGTCTTCACCAAGTGTTTCACCAGCGCAGCGAGGCCATCAGCAAAGTCATTCATGGAATGCGGGCCGCTGTGCACGCGCTTGATCGGATCGCCGCGGAACTCGGGAAAGGCGTTCCAATCCACGTTGCCCCACATCTGCTGCAAAAAGACGTCCACGTGCCGGCGCTCGCACCAGTCGAGGATGCGGGAAAGGATTTTCATCTCGGGCGAGTCCCAGGTGAACTGGTTCCGCTCCGGCTCATAGATCCGCTGCTCGATCTCGACGCGGCAGAAGTCCAGCCCCAGCCAATCGGCATGGCGGTAAATCTGGCGCCAGGCTGCGTCGTCCCCGGCCGGCGGATACCCACCCCAACCGCTGCCGCCATGCGAACGGTCGCCGACCACAGGAATGGGCGTTTCCATGGCGTGCCACGACGCGCCGATGCCGCCGCGCAGGACGTGGAGGGTCTGGTTGAAGTCGGCGCGCAGCGTCAACTCAGGTTGGGCGGTGGCGGGACCAATGAACGCCAGCGCCGCGAGGGCCGGGACTGCCAGTATTAACCGTGTCTTTCTCATGAAGTCATCCTCTCGGTTTCTGTTCAGTTTCTGTTCAGTGATGATCTTGCCAGCGTCTCCCTTGCGGCGCTGCGCCAAGTCCGGATCTGACCGCAACAAAACCCAATGTTCATTTTCCGAGTGCGTTGCTGAGGGTTTCGATCATGGCCCTTCCCTTCTGTACGGCCTCGGTCATTTTCGCCGCATCGTAATCCCGTTTAGCATGGTCGCGGTCACTCATGAATCCGCAGAGATGGGTTTCAAACTCCTTCATCAGGTCCCGGGCATTTCCCTGGGAGGATTCGGCGGCCAATTTTCTCAAAATGCGAATCTTCTCGTAGTCCACAATACCCTCCCGCAGTTTTTCGAACTGGATACTGCTGTTGCCCCCAACCCGGAAACGCACCTGTTCAAGGGTGTCGGGTGACCACACCAGCGCTTGCACATTCAGGCGTTCTCCTCTCCACCCGGTCGCTTCCCAGCCCTGTCCGTTCTGCTCCAAAGAGGGCGCCTCGGATCGCAAGTACAGTTCATCGGTGGATCCGAATGCCGCATGCAAGCCTGGTTTCTGTTTGCTCCAGGCGCCAGGTTCCGTGCGGAGATCAAAAGCGTACTCGGGTTGATAATGCGGCTGCGGTGTGGGGACTTTTGCCACGTCAGCCTGCCCTGATTTTGGTTGTGCGGCGGCGGAGCCAGCACACACCCAGAGCAAACAGAAGACCGCTGATATTTTTCTCATAATCGCACCGTTGACAAATCAACATTGGCCCAATCGGGAGAACAAACCAAGAGAACTCAACCAGTTGCTCTTCATCGCGCGGGATCCTTTCCATGCCCTTTCCCTGGGTAAAGCACTGCGTCGTCTGAGAACGGCGCTTTGAACGAGCGCTGGCCACCGCCCGCGGCTTCGTCTGCCGGCCGGTTGGTTCCATCAGCGGCGTGAATCCACTCGACTGCGAGCGGCCCTGGCGTTGCAGAAAGGTCCACTGTGACCTCGCCGCCGTCGGGCACGAAAACGAGATACTCCTGTCCTGGATCGGCTAGGCAATAGCGTGTCGAGGCCAACTCAGCGTGCGGGACCAAGGTGGCCAGGTTCACCCGTTCCGCCAGACGGCGGATCACGCTCATCGTGCGGCGCACGGGATCCCATTGCGCATTCGAACCCTCCTGTAGCACGCTTTGCTCGTAGTCGTGGATGAAGCGGATGAAGTGCTCCTGCCACTCGGTCGAATAGGCGCCGCACTCGTTGGCGATTGGGTTTCGCATAACTTTTCAGGACGATGGCTTCTTTGACGCATTCGGGTTGCGGTTTCTTCGGTCTGCCCGTGCAACGGGTCACTTTGTCCGCACCGTGAGATGCAGCGCCCAGTCGTGGGAGTCAGGC
>CAYIIH010000018.1:0-41217 GCA_964363225.1 uncultured Verrucomicrobiota bacterium
CAGGCGTACGAGAGTTTTCTCTTTGCCCACCAGCAGATTGAGGCCACGGACGTCGAGTAGGAGCGCGGCCAATATGAACCGCAGAGACGCGATGAACGCTGAGAGGAATGGAGCGGAGCCAAATCAGATTCGGTCACTGAATAGTGAATGGTTTCCGACCGATCCGAAATTCAGTCTTCTCTGCACTGCAATAGTCCACATTGTTCGCAGGCTGCGATCAAGTTCTACACGCGCTTGTTGCTTCGATTCAACGATTTAACGATTCAACGGTGCAACGATTCGGCTGCGGCTTTGCCGCGCTGCGTCCATCGCGTCTTTGCGGTTTCTTTCCGGCTACCCTTTCTGCAATAGAGACGGCTTAGCGCCGCAGGAACTTGGCGACGGCTTCGGTGCGCGTCCGAACCTGAAGTTTTTCGTAAATGCGGCGGATGTAGGTATGGACGGTCTCGTAGCTGATGCCGAGTTTGTCCGCGATCTCCTTGTAAAGAAAACCGTGGCTCAGGCAGTCGAGCACCTCCTGTTCGCGCGGCGACAGGTTCTCGGTCGGTTGGGGCGAAGCGCCGGCCTTTTGAAACGACTGCACCACCTTGCGGGCGATATGGGTCGTCATTGGAGAACCGCCTTTCTGCACGTCCCGGATGGCCGCCAGCAATTCGGCGCTCGTGGTGCGCTTGAGCAGGTAACCGGACGCGCCCGCCGCCAGCGCATTAAAGATGTTCTCCGTGTCTTCATAGACGGTGAGCATGACCACTTGCATCTGCGGGGCGAGTTGCTTCAAGCGCCGGACGCATTCCACCCCGTTCATTCCCGGCAGATTGATGTCCATCAGCACCACGTCCGGGCGGTCGCGCGGGAGGACTTCAAGGGCCGCCTCGGCGTCCGGGTATTGGCTCAAGCAACGGAATCCCTCCGCCCGGTTGATCACGCGGGCAAGGGTGCTGCGCACTTGGTCGCTGTCTTCAACAATGGAGACGTTAATTGGCATGTTTAAACCAAGCCTCGGCCGGACTCGGTCCGCAAGTGTTACCCGGCTTTGGCGCCCGCGTCAATTTCTCGAAGTTCCTCGCGCGGGAAATGCTTCGCCGCGACAGGGTGGTCTGAGCTGGTTGAACTCTGCCGGCGTGACGCAAAAGCCGGGCAGCAGCGGCAGGCCAGACGGCCATTTACAGAGATGGAAGTTTCGCTACACTCCGCCTCCATGATTACGCCTGAGAGCCGGCCCGACCGGCCTGGCCTGGCCGGGTTTCCTGGATCGGCTCGTCCCACCCGCGCCCGTTACTGGGTCATCGTCTTCGCGATCACCCTGGCCATTATCACCTACATTGACCGCGTCTGCATCTCGAAGGCTGCGCCCTTGATGCAGCAGGACCTGGGTATGTCCAAGCAACAGATGGGCTATGCTTTCGCCGCGTTTGGCTGGGCCTATGCACTGTTTGAAATCCCCGGCGGCTGGCTCGGTGACATCATTGGTCCGCGCAAGGTGCTGATGCGAGTGGTGCTGATGTGGTCGGTCTTCACGGCCGCCACGGGCGGGGCCTGGAATGTGATTTCGCTGGCCGTCTGCCGGTTTCTCTTTGGCATGGGCGAGGCCGGCTGTTTTCCCAATCTCACGAAAGCATTCACGATCTGGCTGCCGGCGGTGGAGCGGGTGCGCGCGCAAGGCATCATGTGGTTGAGCGCGCGCTGGGGTGGGGCCTTCACGCCGCTGCTCGTGGCGTGGGTCCTTTCCTTTGTGTCGTGGCGCTGGGCGTTCGTGTTGTTTGGCGCTCTGGGGGTCGTGTGGGCCGTCTTTTTTTACCGCTGGTTCCGGGATGACCCGCGCCAGCATCCCGGAGTCAACGCCGGTGAATTGGCGTTGCTCAATGGAGCGGAGAAGAACATCGTCGCGCACGGCCAAGTGCCGTGGGGAAAGTTTGTGGCCAGCCGGACGGTCTGGCTGCTCTGGGCGCAGTACTTCTGCATGTCCTACGGGTGGTACTTTTACATCACCTGGATGCCCACTTACCTGAATGAGTCGTTTCCGCAACTGTCGGACATGCAACGGACGCTGCTCAATTGCATTCCCCTGTTCTTCGGCGGGCTGGGCTCGATCTTCAGCGGGCTGATTTCCGCCCCGATCGCTCGCGCCTTGGGCAGCGTCGCCCAAACCCGGCGGCTGCTGGCCTTCCTGGGCCTGGCGGGCGCGGCGGTCATGCTGCTGGTGTCGATCCAATTCAAAAACCCGCTGCTGGCCGTGCTGTCAGTGGGCTTGGCCAGCTTCTGCAACGACCTGGCGATGCCCGGCGCCTGGGGGGCGTGCATGGACGTGGGCGGGCGCTTCGCCGGCTCGCTCTCCGGCAGCATGAACATGATGGGCAACGCCGGCGGCGCGCTCGCGCCCATGGTGGTGCCGCTGGTGCTCAAGGCCGCTCATGACAACTGGAACGCCAACTTCACGATGTTTGCGGCCGTGTATTTCCTCGGCGCGCTCTGCTGGCTGTTCATCGATCCGGTGACGCCGCTGGAAAAGGAGGCCAAGGATGGACGGCCCGCACCAAGAAACCGGCTGAACGAGTGACGACCTTCCCATGAATTTCTTCAACTTCGCGGACTGGCTGGTCATCCTCGCCTATCTGCTGGGCATCATCGGGCTCGGCGTCTGGTTCGGCAAAGACCAGCGCAACACCCGCGACTATTTCCTCGGCAGCAAAAACATTCCGTGGTGGGGCATTGGCCTCTCCATCGTCGCCGCCGAGACGAGCGCGCTCACCATCATCAGCGTGCCCGCCATGGCCTACGGCGGAAACATGGCCTTCCTCCAAATCATCGTCGGGTACGTCATCGCCCGCATCCTGCTCGCGGTCGTGATGGTGCCGCATTACTTGAAGGGCGAAATCTATTCGCCGTATCAACTGCTCGAAAACTCCTTCGGCCCCTCGGCGCGGCAGCTCGCGGGCGGCTTCTTCCTCATCAGCGAAACGTTGGCGGCGGGCGTGCGCGTTTACGTGGCCTCGATTCCCGTCAAGCTCATGCTCGGCGACCAACTCCTCGGCTTCGGCACCGGCGACCCCATCCTCGGCGCGATTCTGCTCTTCGTCGTGCTCTCCCTGTTCTACACCTACGTCGGCGGCGTCAAAGCGGTCATCTGGACGGACGCCGTGCAGTTCGTTCTGTTCATGGCCGGCGGACTGTTCACGCTGTTCTACATTCCGACACTGATGGAAGGCGGGGCGGGCGCGCTGTTCGCCAAAGCTGCCGCCGCCGGAAAGACGCACTGGTTCAACCCGGAGTTCTCGTTGTGCCTGCCGTTCAACATCTGGATGGGTGTCATCGGCGGCACGTTCGTCGTGCTCTCGTCGCACGGAGCCGAGCAACTCATCGTGCAGCGCGTGCTGGCCTGCCGGACCGTCGCCGACGGCCGCAAGGCGCTCGTCCTGAGCGCGGCGGTCATCTTCCCGCTTTTCTTCGTGTTTCTGCTCGTGGGCGTGATGCTCTGGGCTTACTACCAGCAAACGCCCATGGCGATTCCGATTCCAGAAATCAAGCCCGGCTCCGGCATCAAAGCCAACGACTACATCTACCCGATTTTCATGATGACCGCCGTGCCGCATGTGCTGAAAGGTTTTCTCATCGTGGCCATTCTCTCGGCAGCGATGTCCTCGGTCAGTTCTGCGCTCACCTCGCTGGCCTCGGTCTCGACCATGGACTTCGTGAAGCCGCTGGCGCGAAAAGAGCGGAGCGCCGCGTTCTACTTGAGCTTCAGCAAAGCCTCGACGGTGGCGTGGGCGGCGCTGCTCATCCTCGTCGCCTACCTCAGCCGCGAAGTCGAATACGTGCTCAACGCGGCCTTCTCGCTGCGGGGCTTGACGAGTGGCGCGCTGCTCGGCGCACTGATGCTGGTTCTGCTCTGGCGAAAAGGCACGGCGCTGCCGGTCGTAATCGGAGCCACCGCGTCCCTCATCGTCATGATTTTCGTCAGCCGCTTCGACTGGACGCAGACCACCGCGGCCGGGGAAGTCGTGCAAGTCAAGGTCGCCTGGCCGTGGTTCACGCTGATCGGAACGACTGTCACTCTCGCCGTGGCGTGGCTGACGCGGGCCGTGCTTAGGAGAAAGCCATCCCCGGCTGCTTGAGGGGAGAGTCCAAGACCTGTCTGCCGAATGAAACTCCCCTGCACCTGGCTCGGTCCGTTGCTGTTGGCTCTGGCGACTTCCTCTTGCGTCTCGCAGCGGCCGGAGCCTCCCGCGCTGATTCGTGGCGAGTATCAGCAGCCCCAGATGGGATTGCCGTTTCGCATCGTGCTGTATGCTCCCGACCAGGCGGCCGCCGACGCTGCTGCGGCCGCTGCCTTCCAGCGCGTCAGGCAACTCAACGACACCCTGAGCGACTACGAAACGGACAGTGAGTTGAGCAAATTGTCCCGCACGTCCGGCCAAGGACAGGAAGTCCCCGTCAGCGACGACTTGTGGCTCGTGTTGAAACGGGCGCAGGATTTGGCCAGACGCAGCGGCGGAGCGTTTGACGTGACGGTGGGACCCTGCGTGAACCTTTGGCGCAAAGCGCGGCGCGAGAAGAAAATGCCCGATCCCGCCCGGCTCGCTCAGGCACGGCAGGCGGTCGGCTACACGCACGTCCGGCTTGATCCGAAACGCCACACGGTTCAACTCCTGGTTCCTGACATGCGCCTGGATTTGGGCGGCATCGCGAAAGGCTACGCCGTGGACGAGGCGCTGAAAGTCTTGCGCCGGCTCGGCCTCAGCCGGGCGCTGGTCGCGGGCGGCGGTGACATGGCGGTGGGCGACCCACCGCCCGGCAAGACAGGCTGGCGGATCGAACTCGCGCCCCTCGATGCCACCAACGCGCCTCCGGCGCGCTTTGTCTGGTTGACGCACGCCGCCATCGCCACTTCGGGCGACCTTTTCCAACGGCTGGAACTCGACGGCCAACGCTATTCTCATCTCGTTGACCCGCGCACCGGCCTCGGATTGACCGACCACAGTCTGGTCAGCGTCATCGCCCCGGACTGCCTCACCGCCGACAGCCTCACCAAAGTGGTCAGCGTGCTCGGCCCGGAGAAAGGGCTGAAGTCCATCGAGCACACACCCAAAGTGGCGGCGCGCATGGTCCGCATGCCGAACCACAAAGTTGAAGTCTATGAATCCAGCCGCTTTCGCAGTTTTTACGAATGATTCGTTGGGAAGCGAACCATCCCAACCCCGGCTCATCGTCACGGAGCCAGGCGTGGGACATCGTTTGCGGGACGAAACGTGAGGAAAGCCGCGGCAACAGAAAAGAAATCAAGCTGCTGGAATCGGCTGGCCAGCAAGGAGAATTGGCCATGGCCAGTGATGAGGGCCGGACGGCTCAGTAGCCATGCTGGGCAAAGATGGTCTTCACCTGCTCACTCCGGCACAGTTCGAGGAAAGCATCGCGCAGTTCGGGATGCGGACTCTGCCGAAGCCCAACCACCGTCACGTTGACTTCAGGGTAGGAGTCGGCCGTCGGAACGAGCTGGACTTTCCCCTCGTAAAGGCGGGCAACGTACTTCCAGACCACCACCGCATCCAGCGATCCTAGAATCAGGCCGTTGGCGATCTCGGCGTGCGTTCGTCCTTGCAGGACAACCTGCTTCATCACCTCATTCTGGAGGCCTTTTTTTGCCAGGAGTTCGACGAACAAAGCGCCGCAAGTCGAATAACGAGGGTCGCCGATGCCAATCCGGAGGTTCCGATTCGTGAGGTCGTGGACCGATTTCAAGTTCAGCGGATTCCCTGGCCGCGCCAGCAGCACGGGCTTGAGCAGGCCGACTCGGGTGGACCCGGCCCAGCGCCCCGCCTCCTTGACCTTTTGCTCAAAGGGATCGTGGCAAATAAACACGTCGCCCGGCGCGCCGGCCAGAATCCTGGGCAAGAGCGTCTCAGACCCGCCCAAATCAATCAGGACTTCCACGCCCCGCTTCTCTCTGAAGAGCGGGCCAATGGTCTGCGCGGGCGCGGCCATCGAGCTGCCGCACAGAACGCGCAGTTCGGCCGGTTTCCGGGCCGGGCCGGCTTCGCGGGAGCATCCTGCCGCCAGAATCCCTATGCCGGCCAAGACGAGAGAGATTCGCTGCATCATTTGCGCATTTTGCGCCAAGCTGCCGGCCCTGGCCAGAAACTTTACTGCCCGATTCTGCCCGCGAAATGACACTGCGTCTCTGGATCTGCGGGTCAGGATCGTTTGATGAAAAGCTCATAATGCTGTCAAACTGAAGGAAAGTTGCTACACTTGGGCCATGAACCGACGATCCTTTTTCACCGCAACCGCTCTGAGCACCGCCTCCTTCGCGCTGGGCGCAGAAACGGAAAAGCCTTTCCTACCCCTTGCGCGCAGAGTCAAATTGGGCCTCTCCACGTATTCCTATTGGCATTTCCGTCCGCCCAAGATTTCGATTGAAACCGTCATCGAAAAGGCCGGCCAACTGGGTGTGGAAGGCGTCGATATTCTGCACCGCCAAATGGAGAGCGAGGACCGCGCCTATTTGCAGAAACTCAAACGGCTGGCTTTTGTCAATGGCGTCGATCTCATTTGCCTGTCTATCCACCAGGATTTTGTCGATCCGGACGCCGCCGAGCGCCAGAAGAATATCGACCACACCTTGCGTTGCATTGAGCTGGCTTACGAAATGGGTATTCCCTGCATCCGGCTGAACTCAGGCCGCTGGAATACGGTGGCCTCTTTCGACAAGCTCATGGAACTGCGCGGCGAGGAACCGATGCTCTCCGGCTACACGGAGGACGATGCCTTTGCCTGGTGCATCGAGTGCATCAGTAGATGCCTGGCCAAAGCCGCGGAGTGCGGGGTGCTGCTGGCCCTGGAGAATCATTGGGGACTGACGCGCAAACCGGAAGGGGTTCTTCGCATCGTCAATGCCCTCAACTCGCCGTGGCTGGGCGCTTTGATGGACACCGGCAATTTCCTGGAGGATCCTTACGAGAAACTGAAGCTGATGGCGCCCAAGACAGTTTTCGTCCAAGCCAAGACCTACTCCGGCGGCGGCGAATGGTACACGCTGGACCTGGATTATGCGCGCATCGCAAAAATCCTGGCGGACGCGCAGTACCACGGGTATGTCTCCCTCGAGTTTGAAGGCAAGGAAAATGCCGAGAGCGGCGTCCCCAAAAGCCTGGCCATGCTGCGGAAAGCGTTTGCGATGGAGCGCGTTGAAAAATGATCGTGCGGCGACGGCCTCCCGAACGGACCGGCAAGCTAATCCGCCGGTACAAGGGACGGACGGGGACGGTATTTCTTAGCTAAAGCCAAAGCCGACTTGAGCGGCTTGATGCCGCCCGTGCAGGTCGGATCCGAGAGCGAGGCGGCGGCGACGCAGACCCCCGTCAGCAGGCAGCGCGGCAAATCCCAGCCCTCGTGCAATCCGAACAGAACACCGGCGCAAAAGGCATCCCCGGCGCCCGCCGTGCCGGCAATAAACTTCTGCGGCAAATTGAGGGAGGATTGCCAAAAATCGTCTCCCTTGCGCGTGCGGGCGAAGCCGCCCTCCGGAAAATGGATGACCACCAGTTCTTTCACGCCGCATTGGAGTAAGGCGCCGGCCGCGTGCCGGAGCGCCACAGTGTCAAGCTTGCCATCGGATTGGCGGATCCTGAAGCCGGTGGTCTTGCCGGCCTCCAGTTCGTTCAAGATGCAGTAGTCCACGTGCTGAAGCGCCGGGATGACGATCTTGGCAAAACGATTGCTGTCTTCGCTCACCACATCGACGCTGGTTTTTAATCCGGCTCTTTGAGCGGCGGCCAATAGTCGCGCGGCCTTGGTGCCAGACTGTTTGTCGAAAGAATCCAAGGCATCGAGCAATAACAGGTAGCCCAGGTGAAACATGCGCGCTTTGATTTTATGAAAGTCCAGACCCTCGCCGGCCCAAAGCGCGTTGGCGCCGCGGTTATGGAAAAAAGTGCGGCGCCCATGCCCGATTTCGGTCATGACATCCGTGTAGGAAGTATGGGCATGGCTCGTGGTTTGCAGGCAGCGAGCGTCGATCTCGTGCTGGCGGCAATCCTGCAGGATTTGCTCACCCAGAGCGTCTTGCCCCACCAAGCCGCACGCATAAAGGGGGAAGGGAGCTCCGAGCCGGGCCAGGTCGATCAACACGTTGTAGGGCGCGCCGCCCGTTCCCTGAGCTTCACTCCGAATATTGGCAAGCTGCTCCGGCTGCGGATAAACATCGATTAACTTGACCTGGTCGATGATCCAGTTGCCGCCGGCCAGAACCCCCGCCCGGGGAGTGGATTTCTTGTTTTTCATTAAGGCAATTCTTTTTCCTCAATTAAAGCTATCCTAAGGAGTCACTTGATAACCGTAAGCTTAAAGAGAAAAAGCACTTCTTCTCTATGAGTTCTGCACAGGCAAGGCAAGCGTTTTAAATCATGTAATCCAAAGGATTGGCCTGATCACCCTGCAAATGGCGGACCCGATCACACAGTTGAGCGACGGTCACGCCCTCCAGAACCCGAACGATGGCCTCGCGCACTTCTTTCATGACACTGCGAATGCCGCACCTGGCCTCGTCGGGACATGAGCATTTCTCATAAAACCGCTCGCTGACACAACTCACCGGCGCCAACGGTCCTTCAATATGGCGGATGACCGCCGCCAGATTGATCCTATCAGGAGGCATACCCAGCCGGTATCCACCGGCCACCCCCCGTTTACTCTCCACCAAGCCTGCCGACCTCAAATCGTTCAGGATTTGTTCCAAGAACCGCTTGGGAATGTTCTGTTGCTCGGATATTGTCTGGATTCGAACCACCGCCTCATCCTCTTGATAATTCATACCCAAAACCACCAAGGCACGCAAAGCATACTCTCCACGCAAAGACAATTTCATACCCAGGAATCTACAATCTCCATTAAATTCATCAAGATTTTAGATTCAGCAAGAAAAGCCCTTGACAGCAAAACGTAAGTCGAATACTCTAGTAATATACTAGAGTTAGTAATTATTGAATCACAGGCTTATGAGCAGCCCTATCGATGAATCGACTATAGATCAACAGCAGCCCACGCCTGTGTGGTGGGATGTGGTGCAGAAACAAGTGCAGTCCTTGCGCTTTGGCGATGTGCATATTGTCGTCCATGATTCGCGAGTCGTGCAAATTGAATGCACGGAAAAGGTCCGCTTTGACAAAAAAGCTTCCAATTCATTTTAAGCCTGCCAGATCACTGGAGGCGTTCACCAAAACCATAACGGCAAACTGACCTGACAACCGGAGGTGCTGGCAGAATGAAACGACTAAATGAAATTACAGCGATTATTAACTGCGGCAGTGCTCTTGGGGGTGCCGCTTACATCCTCCGTCCCTGCGCAGACGGCGGACCCATCGGAAACGATTAAAACCTTGTCCCAACGAATCGAAGACTTGGAACAAAGAATAAAAATCTTGGACCGCAAACGCGAACTCGACCAGGAAGCTGTGGCCGAGAGGGCGAAAACAACCGCAACGGTTTCGGCGGGCGCCAGCGGCTTCTCCATCCGCTCGGCTGACACCAATTTTGTGCTGAAGGTGCGCGGCTACGTTCAGGCCGACGCGCGGTTCTATCCGGACGACAACAGCGCTGGCACGGCCAATGACAGCTTTCTGCTGCGCCGCGTCAGACCGATCTTCGAAGGCACCGTTTTCGACAAGTATGATTACCGCGTGATGCTGGACCTCGGTTCCGGCGCGGCAGCGACCGCGGCAAACAACGGCTTCGTGCAGGATGCCTACGTGAACGCCCGTTTCTGGCCGGCGTTTCAGATTCAAGCGGGCAAGTTCAAGGAACCCGTTGGCTTGGAGCGGTTGCAGTCGGGCGCGAATTTGTTGTTTGTCGAACGGGGTTATCCGACGCAACTCTTGCCCAACCGCGACGTGGGCTTCCAAATCCAAGGCGACCTGTTCCACGGCGCCCTCAACTATGCGATGGGCGCCTTTAATGGCGTAGCAGATGGCGGCAGTGGCGACTTTGAAACCGCCGACGACGAAAAGGACGTTGCCTGGCGGCTCTTCTCGCATCCGTTCAAGAACTCGAACAGCACGTCGTTGCCAGGGCTGGGCATTGGCGTATCGGGCACGTTTGGCAACCAGGAAGGCGCGTTGCGGACCTATGCTTCGCCAGGTCAGCAGAGGTTCTTTGCGTATCGCACGAGTACTGTCGCCGGCGCGCCGAATGTGCTGGCCGACGGTGACCACTGGCGGCTCTCACCGCAAGGTTACTATTATTGGGGACCGTTCGGGCTGTTCGCCGAATACGCCATCTCAGCCCAGAATGTCCGTCAAGCCGGCGGTGGCGCGGGTGCAGGCTCCTCCGCCAACTTAGTAAACAGCGGCTGGCAGGTTTCGGCCTCTTACATTCTGACGGGCGAAGACAACTCGTTCAAGGCCCTGACGCCGACGCGGCCGTTCACCATCGGTGGCGACGGCTGGGGCGCCTGGGAAGTCACCGCCCGCGCCGGCCAGTTGGATATCGATAACGATTCATTCCCCGTTTTTGCGAACGCGACCACCTCGGCCACGGAGGCAACCTCCTGGGGCATCGGCCTGAACTGGCACTTGAACAAGAACGTGAAAGCCAACCTCAACTACGAACAGACCAACTTTAAAGGCGGCGATGCCAACGCGTTGACCGCCAACGGCGAAAAGGTCGTCTTGACCCGCATCCAATTCTCCTTCTAATCAATCAAGGCCCGCTTAACCGAATGAAAGGAAACCAGAACATGAAAAGCAAATATCTCCTCCGCTCGCTCGCAGCGATCAGCGCTCTCCTCGGCTTCAACCTTGCCGCCGCCGCCAAAGACATCACGCTCTTGAACGTCTCCTATGACCCGACGCGCGAACTCTACCAGGAGTTCAACGCGGCCTTTGCCAAATATTGGCAGGGCAAAACCGGTGACAAAGTGACCATTCGGCAATCGCATGGCGGCGCCGGAAAACAGGCGCGCGCCGTCATTGACGGCCTGGATGCCGACGTGGTCACGCTGGCGCTGGCCTATGACATCGATGCGATCGCCGAAAAAGCCAGGTTGTTTCCGAGAGAATGGCAGAAGCGGCTGCCCAACAACAGTTCGCCTTACACGTCCACGATTATTTTCCTGGTGCGCAAGGGCAATGCCAAAGGCATCAAAGACTGGGAGGACTTGATCAAACCAGGCGTATCGGTGGTCACGCCGAATCCTAAGACGTCGGGTGGCGCCCGGTGGAACTACCTCGCCGCCTGGGGCTTCGCGCTGAAAAAGTATGGCCATGACGAAGCCAAGGCCAAGGAGTTCGTCGCTAAACTCTACAAGAACGTGCCGGTACTCGATTCGGGCGCACGCGGCGCCACCACCACGTTCGCGCAACGCGGCATCGGCGACGTCTTCATCTCGTGGGAGAACGAGGCGTTGCTCGCTTTGAAGGAGTTCGGCTCAGATAAGCTGGAGATTGTTGTGCCCTCCCTGAGCATCCTCGCCGAACCACCGGTCACCGTGGTGGACAAGTTTGCGAAGAAGCACGGCACCGAAGCCGTGGCCACGGCATATCTCGAATACCTCTATTCGGATGAAGGCCAGGAGATTGCGGGGCGCAACTTTTACCGTCCGCGCTCGCCGCAGGCGGCGGCCAAGTTCGCCCAAGTCTTTCCCAAGGTGAACCTCTTCACCATCGACGAGGTGTTTGGAGGTTGGAGCAAGGCACAGAAAACTCATTTCGCCGATGGCGGCGTGTTCGACCAAATCTCACAAGCCAATCGCTAGTCCCCTCGCGCAAAACATCTGAAAAAACTTTGCGGGACGCGCGGCTGCAGGCTAGACTCCCGCCCCGGACCCGCAGCCAAAATGACTGAAAAACGATTTAGCGCCTTGCCCGGCTTCAAGCTCACCCTGGGTTATACGCTCTTTTATTTGAGCGCGATGCTGCTCATTCCCATGGCCGGGTTGATCTTGAAGAGCTTCTCGATCTCCTGGTCCGACTTTTGGCGTCTGGTGACGACGGACCGGGCGCTGGCTGCTTTGCGGCTGACGTTCGGCGCCTCTCTAATCGCGGCCTTGATCAACGCGGTGTTTGGCACCATCCTCGCCTGGACATTGGTGCGGCATTCTTTTCCGGGCCGGCGCCTGCTTGATGCCTTGATTGATTTTCCCTTTGCGCTGCCGACCGCGGTCGCGGGCTTGACGCTGGCGGACCTCTTTTCCGGCAGCGGCTGGCTCGGTCAATTCCTGGTGCCGTTGGGCATCAAAGGCGCATTCACGCCTTTGGGTGTCATCCTGGCGTTGACCTTCGTGGGACTTCCCTTTGCGGTGCGGACGCTGCAGCCGGTCCTGGAAAACCTGGACCGCGAGGTCGAAGAAGTGGCCGCCACCTTGGGGGCGAGCCGTTGGCGCACCTTTTTGAGCATTCTGGCGCCCACGCTCTTGCCGACCATCATCACTGGTTTTGCGCTCGCTTTTGCCCGCGCCATCGGCGAGTACGGCTCGGTGGTGTTCATTTCCGGCAATCTGCCATATAAAACCGAGATTGCGCCGTTTCTGATCGTGATGCGGCTGGAGGAATACGATTATCAAGGCGCGGTGGCCATTGCGGTCACCTTGCTCGTCCTTTCTTTTGCTTTGCTGGTGGTCATCAACTGGCTGGAACGTTGGGCCAGCCGTTTCCAAAGTTAACCGCAGCGCATGGCAGGCCTTGTCAAAAACAATCTGGGCGGCGGCCGCGCCACGGCGCAGCGCGGCAGCCAGGAATCCTCTTTGACCAAGTGGCTCCTGGTCACGGTGAGCACGCTGTTCCTGGGCGTTTTTGTGCTGCTGCCGCTCATCAATGTTTTTGCCGGAGCGCTTCACAAAGGCTGGCGGTTTTATTGGAACTCATTGCAGGATCCCGACACGCGCGCGGCCATTCGGCTCACCCTGACTGTGGCGGCCATCGTGGTGCCGCTCAACACCATTTTTGGCGTCGCGGCGGCCTGGGCGATTGCCAAGTTCGAGTTTCGCGGCAAGACGTGGCTGATCTCGCTGATCGATCTGCCGTTTGCCGTCTCACCGGTGGTGGCCGGCTTGCTCTACGTGCTTCTCTTCGGGGCCCAGGGGTACCTGGGGCCTTGGCTGGCCGGGCATGATATTCAGATCATTTTTGCCGTGCCGGGCATTGTGCTGGCTACGATCTTTGTCACGTTTCCGTTTGTGGCGCGCGAACTCATTCCTGTGATGCAAGCGACCGGCTCAGAACAAGAGCTGGCTGCGCTCACCCTGGGAGCCAATGGCTGGCAGACTTTCTGGCACGTCACCTTGCCTTCCGTGAAATGGGGGCTTCTCTACGGGATCATCCTGTGCAATTCCCGCGCCATGGGCGAATTCGGCGCCGTCTCCGTGGTTTCGGGCCACATCACGGGATTGACGGACACAATGCCTTTGCGGGTCGAGAAACTGTATAACGAATACAACAGCACAGCCGCTTTTACGGTGGCCAGTTTGCTGGCCTTGCTGGCGCTCCTGACCCTGGGGCTGAAAACCTTTCTGGAATGGAAAACACAACGGGAGTATGACTTGGCGCAACGCGCCACCAGTCAGGAATCCGAGATTTGAGATTCTGGATTGAGCGAAATGCGAGTGTGAAATCTCTAATCTGAAATCTGAAATTTGAAATTTGAAATCAAGCGCAGCGTGTCATGGCCATCGAACTCAAGAACATCACCAAGAAGTTCGGCGACGTGACCGCCGTCCATAACGTCAGCTTCCGCGTGCGTGACGGTGAACTGGTGGCTTTGCTCGGCCCCAGCGGCGGCGGCAAGACGACCGTCCTGCGCATGATTGCCGGCCTGGAATCACCGACCGACGGCGACATTTACATCCGCCAGCAACGGGTGAATGACATTTCCGTGCAGCAGCGCAACATCGGATTTGTCTTCCAGAACTACGCCTTGTTCAAAAACATGAATGTGTTCAAGAACATCGCGTTTGGGCTTAAGATCAAAAAATGGAAGAAAGCCGACCTGAAAGCGCGCGTGGCCGAGCTGGTGCTTTTGCTGGGCCTGGATGGCCTGGAAAAACGCTATCCTCACCAGCTTTCGGGCGGACAACGCCAGCGCGTGGCCATTGCCCGCGCGCTGGCGCCCAAGCCCAGCGTGCTGTTGCTCGATGAACCCTTCGGCGCGGTGGACGCCAAAATCCGCCAGGAATTGCGGGAATGGCTGGTCCGCCTCCATCATGACCTCAACGTGACCACGCTCTTCGTCACGCACGATCAGGAGGAAGCGATGGAAGTTTCGAACCGGATCGTCATTTTCTCCCGGGGCAACCTGGAGCAGATCGGCACGCCCCGGGAAGTTTATGAACAGCCTGCCAGCGAATTTGTGGCCCGGTTTATCGGCGTGATGAACGTGCTCGAACTGGAGATTCGGAACGGGGTCGGGCACGTCGGCGAGCTGGAGTTCCCCATGCCCGGTCTCGCCAGCGGCCGGCGCGTCCGGATTGGCTTTCGGCCGTACGCCGTGCAAGTATCCTCGGACCTCTCCCAATACCGTTACCAGGCCGTTTTGCGGCACACCTTCTTCCTGGGCGTGATGTTGCGTCTGGAATTGGAGCTGCCCTCGGGCTTGACCGTGCGCGCACGCATGACCAAAGAGGAATACGCCCATCTTGGCCTGGCCGATGACCAGGAAGTCTCCATGCAAATCCGCCAATACCGCATCCTGGCCCGTGAGGACGCCCCTTTGGCACCGGAGATACCCGCCACTTACGAGGTGCCTCCCACCATCGGAGAAAACATTTAAACCTTCCCTATGACCCTGCCTGCCGCCAAAGACAAAACCTTGTTCACGCCGGGACCCTTGACCACCAGCCTGGCGGTCAAGCAAGCCATGCTGCACGATGCCGGGTCCTGGCACTTTGAATTCAACGAAATCGTCCGGCAAGTGCGCGAGAAACTGCTGGCGGCGGCCGGCGTCTCGCGAGAGCAGGGCTTCGAAGCCATTCTGCTGCAAGGCAGCGGCACTTTCGGCGTGGAGGCCGTCCTGGCTTCGGTTTTGCCTCCGCAAGGGAAACTGCTGGTGCTGGCCAACGGAGCTTACGGCGAGCGCATCGCGCAAATGGCCGCCCATTTGAGAATCGCTGCCACTGTTCTGCGCTCGCCGGAAAACCAACTTCCTGACCTGGAGACGCTGCGCCGGACGCTGGCCTCGGACGCGGCCCTCACGCACGTCGCGGTGGTGCACTGCGAAACCACCACCGGCCTTTTGAACCCGATCACCGAGATCGGCCAGATCGTCAAACAGTCCGGCCGAATTCACATCGTGGATGCCATGAGCAGTTTCGGCGCAATTCCAATTGATTTCGCGGCGGCGGGCATCGATTTCCTGGTTTCGTCCGCCAACAAATGCCTGGAAGGCGTGCCGGGCTTTTCCTTCGTCATCGGACGACGCGCTTTGCTTCTGGCCGCCGAAGGTCATGCCCGCAGTTTGAGCCTCGATTTACTGGGGCAACTCAAGGGCTTCGAGAAGAACGGCCAGTTTCGTTACACGCCGCCCACCCACTCGATCCTGGCCTTTGCCGAGGCCTTGCGCGAGTTTGAAATGGAAGGCGGAGTAGCGGGCCGGGCTGCCCGCTACCGCGCCAACCATGCGGCCCTGGTCGAAGGCATGAAGCGCCTCGGGTTTCAGGTTTATCTGGACCCGAAAGTCCAAAGCTACATCATCACCTCCTTTTACTATCCGGACGATCCAAAGTTCACGTTCGCCGAGTTTTACCGCCGGCTCAGTGACAAGGGGATGCTCATTTACCCGGGGAAGATCAGCCAGGTCGATTGCTTCCGCATCGGGACCATCGGGCGCATATTCGATTCCGACATCCGGCAACTGCTGGCTGCTGTCCGAGATACCATCGATGAAATGGGAATCAAACTTTAGGTGAAACTTGTCCCGCAAGAACCGGGGAACTGCATGCAACAGGAAAGCGATAAACTTGAGCATCTTAAATCCGAAGGTGACCTGAACGTCTCACCCCATCGCGCCGCTTGGGCCGCCGGCCACCTCGACGCCGAAACTCGGCATTGGCTGGCCGAGGACGCAAAGTACTTCCTGCACCAATCGCTATCGACGCCTTGTCTCAATGTCCTGAAAGGGTGCGAAGGCGCTTATGTGGAGGATTGGCAGGGGCGCCGTCTTTTGGATTTCCATGGCAACAACGTGCATCAGGTTGGCTTCGGCAATCCACGCGTCATTGCCGCCATCACGGAGCAGTTGAAAGAACTCTCCTTTTGCACGCGCCGTTACACCAATCTTCCTGCCATCAAACTGGCCCAAAAGCTGGCCGACCTGGCCCCGGGCAATCTGAACAAGGTGCTGTTCGCGCCCGGCGGCACGACCGCCATCGGCATGGCGTTGAGACTGGCCCGGGCCGCGACTGGCCGATTCAAAACCATTTCCATGTGGGACTCCTTTCATGGCGCCTCGCTGGACGCCATCTCCATCGGCGGCGAGGCCATGTTCCGTCACGGTGCCGGCCCGCTGCTGCCGGGCTGCGAACATGTGCCCCCGCCGGATGCGCGCCACTGTCCCTGGGGCTGCCAGGGAACCTGCAACCTGAAATGCGCCGATTACATCGAATACGTTCTGGAAAAAGAAGGCGATGTGGCGGCGGTCATTGCCGAAACGGTCCGGAGCACCTCGTTCATTCCGCCGCTTGACTACTGGAAAAAAGTCCGCGCGGCCTGCGACAAACATGGCGCACTGTTGATTCTGGATGAAATTCCGCATTGCCTGGGCCGCACCGGGAAAATGTTCACCTGCGAGCATTATGGCATCGTTCCCGACATGCTGGTGATCGGCAAAGGCCTCGGCGGCGGCATTTTCCCGCTGGCGGCCTTGCTGGCCCGCGAGGATTTGAACGTCATGGCCAGCCAGGCGCTGGGGCATTACACGCACGAAAAGAATCCGGTGGCCGCCGCCGCCGCGTTGGCCGCCCTCGAGTTCATTGAATCAGAGGGCCTCCTGGAACAGGCGCGCACGCTTGGCGCGGAGGCCCTGGCGCGGATGCGCTCCATGATGGGGAAACATCCTCTGATCGGCGACGTGCGCGGCCTGGGCCTGCTGATGGGAATGGAACTTGTCAGGAACCGCCAAACCATGGAACGCGCCAGCGATGAAGCGGAGCGGATCATGTATGCCGCGCTGGCACGCGGACTGAATTTCAAATTGACCATGGGCAACATCATCACGCTGACACCGGCCTTGACCATTACCAAGACAGAGATGGACGCTGCGCTCGACATCCTCGAAATGTGCCTGGCGGAAGTGGAAAGTAGCCAACCGGCTTGATTCGCCATCCTCTTGTTGTTCTACAATCGCCGTGAGCCGTCCTGACTGAGTTGGGTAGCACTCAAATCTTGAACCTCAGCCGTCGGTTCGATCTGGAACTCGAATGATCCCAACCGCGATCCGCAGTGACGAAACTTTCATGCATATGCATGAAAGTTTCGTAGTGGGCCAATTGCAGTGGGACTGTCCGGAATCCACCGGATCAGGAGGCCCGAGTCTTCGGCAAAAAGGATTCGCATTTGCAGCGTCCTTTTGTATGCTCTCGAGGTGCAACGCCGGTTCTGACGCGCAGAACAGGAGTTGTGAAAAGACAAACCGATGCAACGCCATAAGAATATGAACACTCTCAAACCTCTTCTTTCACCTTCATTCTTAGTTGGATGCCTGGCCGTCCTCCTCATGGGCTTTCTGGCCCGGCCCGCTCAGGCCACGCCGTATGCTTCCGGCTTAACTAATTCCAATGGAACGATTTCTTTCATTCTGAATGAATCGGCCGACAGCGTGAAAGTCATCTTCGATGGCGGTGCCAGCACCAGTGACTTGGGCGCGCTGACCGCGGGCAAGCATTCTTTCAGCTTGGGCGCAGCCACTGCTTTCCGGATTGCAGTGACCAAGATCGCCGCGCCCGGTTATTTGCAGGGGGTTCTAAATCAAATCAGCGTCGATACAAATGTTTTTGTCACGTTCGTCAACCAAAGGGGCGTGGCGGTGAACAAGAATCCGACCAGCCCGTATTTTGGCCGCATTTACGTTTCGGTGGGAGCAACGGGGGCCAACGCCACGAGTGGCCGTTCTGTCGGCGATGGGATTTATGTCTTGAACGCCGACCAGACCGACGCGTTGGGACAAGGCAACATCGCTCTTACCGGAGGCCTGGCTTTCAGCACGACCAGCGCCGAAAGCCCGCATCGGCTGGTCCTTGGCCCGGATGACAACCTTTACATTAACGATTGGTCTGACGCGACCGGGACTCTTTATGTGACGGACCCCAACGTCAGCGGCGGGGCGAACGTCCTGGATGGCACGGGCGGGCCGTTCCCAATTACTTCAGCCCGAATTCACGGCAGTATAAGCGCGGCGCACGTGGAAGGTTCTTTGGCCACGGGCGACCTTGTCGTTTATGTCATTGATGAAGACCTCCAAACAGATCGAGACAGTACAACCCAGAGCGAGCGAAACGCAATCTGGCGGTGGGACATTGGAGCCGGGCCGTTGCCATCCACAGTCGCGCCAATCTTCATCTCCGATGCCGGGATTGATTTCGCGGGCCAACTGGCCGACTTGGCGCGCGGGCCGGACGGAAAGTTTTACAAGACGCAACGCCGAGCCGAGCCGGCGACCTCTGCCGGGATTTATGTGCTTTCGGATGATGGCTCCACCGTGCTATGGGATTCGCGCACCGCCACGCGCGACTTCTTGGGTAATGCCACGGCGAACGATCTGTTGGGAGAAACTTGTGCCGTGGCCGTTTCGCCAGACGGAAAATGGCTGGCTGTTTTTCGGCGCGACGTTAACTCCATTTCGATGCTTCCTCTGAACGAGGGAATTCCCGACATGGCCAACCGGCTGCTCATGGCCACTGCTCCGATCACCGGCGTGGGACGCGACATCGCGTTTGATGCCGCCGGCAACCTCTATACGGTGAGCTCTGGACAGGGTGTTTTGCGCATCTACTCGCCCGGCGGCCATACGATTGCCACGACGGGATCAGATGGCACTTTCACCGTGGCCAGCGTCGTGCCGCAAGTGCTTGTCAGTGTCTCCGTGAGCGATGATACCGCCGCGGAAACAGGCGGCGATACCGGCACATTCAAGGTAACGAGGGAAGGAGACACCGCCTCACCGTTGACCGTCACTGTGGGCCTGAGTGGAACCGCCACTGCCGGCGTGGATTATGAAGCCGTGCCCGCCAGCATCACCATACCGACCGGCGCCAGCGAAGCCGCTATTACCATCACGCCGCTCGATGATACTGTGGCAGAGTTTCCGGAAACGGTCGTGCTGACCCTGGGAGGGAGCACGAACTATTCGCCGCGCGCGCCCATCAGCGCCACCGTGACGATCAATGATACTGAGACGCCGGCTTTTCGCGTGGCTGCGGGCGACACGAATATGTACGAACGCGTGGCCCTGGACACCGGCAGCTTCAGGCTGATTCGACTGGGTGATGCCGGCCCCGAAGTGACCGTCAACCTTAGTTTCAGCGGCGCGGCCACTGAGGGAACCGATTACGAGCCAGTGGGAACAAGTATCGTGATTCCAGCCGGTTCCACCAATGATGTCGTCACGATCACGCCCAAAGATGATCAGGCCGTGGAAGGAGATGAAATGGTGACCTTGACCGTGGCCCCCGGCGCGAATTACACCGTGGATGCGCCCAATTCGGCTGCGGTCAGAATCCAGGAAGATGACCTGCCACCAGCGCCCATTCTTTTCGAGGATAATCTTGACACCGACAGCTCGGCGAACTGGACGATTCGCTTTGGCGCCAATGATGGAGTGGAGGATTACACCGCCTTGTTCAGCTACGATTACAGCGCCGAGAGCATTCCGCCGGCGCCACATTCCACGGGCGACACTACGCTGGGATTGTTTCTGCAGGTGAACAAGACCATTGGGACCCCGAGTTCAGCCGGCATTAACCTGTATCCGATCAACAAGACGTTTAGCGGCAACTACGCCTTGCGCTACGACATGCTGTTGAGTGTCGGGTCCGCAGCTACGACCGAGCATGCCATTGCCGGCCTCAACCATTCCGGCAGCCTGATCAATCGCGCCACCCAAAGCCCGGACCCGGGCAACACCACGGCCGGCGGCGACGGTATTTGGATTGCCATCGTCGGTGATGCAAGCGCTCTCTATCGCGATTACGGCGCTTACACGGTGACCAGCCCGACCAGCCTGCCGACGCTGTTGACGAGCCGGGCGGCTTCGACGCTGGCGAACATTTTCACCAGCCCGCCGTATTCGCCCTTCGCCGGTTCTCCGGCCAACGCCTCCAGTTCCGTGAACAAGACGTGGGTGGATGTGGAAATCAGCCAAGTGGGCAGACTCATCAGCTTGAAAGTCAACAACACGCTCATTTTCCAGGTGACGAACACGACCGCGTTCACCAACGGCACGATCATGCTCGGCCACAATGATCAGTTTGATTCGGTGGGTTCGTTCGGCGCGTACGTCGTTTATGACAATGTGCGGGTCGTCAGCCTCGAGGAAACGCCGCCACCGCCCTCGCGCATCACCATCACCTCGATCCAGCTCGCCGACAACAAGGCCCAGATTCGCTTCACTTCCACCAACGGAGTCCCGGCGGATTTCCGCCTGGAAAGCGCGACGGCGTTGAACGGCTCGTTCACGCTGGACGCGGGAGCGGTCATCACCTCGGTCAGCGCCGGTGTTTTCCAGGCGGAGACGCCGGCAGCCGGCGCCATCCGGTTTTATCGGATCAAACGGTAGGCCGAAGGGTTTAACGTCGAGCCCTGATTGGTTCGCGCATTGCGCGCGGAGGAGCAACCCTTCAATCAGGGCTCGACAACCGTTCCCGGCCCTCCCCATCGTTAACTGCAGCCCAAGCTCTCGCCGCAGTTTAGACACTTGAAACAGGCGCCATTCCGCACCGCCACATGGCCGCAATTCGGACACGTCGGCGCGTCCTGCTGAAAATGAGCGACGGCATCATTTAAACTGGCCACAATCCTGTTCGCCGCCGCGCCGCCCTTGGCGGGTTGCCCATTGCCGCCGGGGGAGCGCACCGGCGCCGCTTTGACATTGACCAGGAAATCCGTGTCTTCAGAGAGCGGCAGTTCCGGCACCGGCCGGTTCACTTTTTTTTTGACTTCCTCCATCAGTCCGGGCATGGCGAGCTCCGGCTGGCTGCGATTGGGCGTATTGTTCTCGCGATAACCCGGAATGAACTGCACCGCCATCCAGCGGAAGACATAGTCGGTGATGGAGGAGGCATTGCGGATTTCCGGATTCTTGGTGAACCCGGACGGCTCGAAGCGTTGATGGGCGAATTTCCGGACCAGAGCTTCGAGCGGGACGCCGTACTGCAGCGCCATGCTGGTCAAGGTGCCAATGCTGTCCATCAAACCGCCGATGGTCGAACCTTCCTTGGCCATGGTAATGAAGAGCTCGCCCGGCTGGCCATCATCAAACAAACCCACCGTCAAATAACCTTCGTGCCCGGCGATGTCGAATTTGTGAGTGATGGCCGTGCGGGTTTCCGGCAGGCGCCGGCGAATCGGCTGGCCGGCTTCCCGCCGCAGTTTGCCGACCTCCGCTTCCAGTTCTTTGAGGCGCGCGGTCTCCGGCCCCCCCTCGGCTTTGGCGTCACCGCCTTCATTGGTTTTCTTGGTGTTGAGCGGTTGCGACCGTTTTGAGCCGTCGCGATAAATGGCCACGCATTTGAGCCCCATTTTCCAGGCTTGAATATAGGCATCCGCGATATCCGCCACGGTACACTCGTTCGGCAGGTTGACCGTTTTCGAGATGGCGCCGCTGATGGAAGGCTGCGCCGCGGCCATCATTTTCAGGTGGGCCAGGTAATGGATGCTGCGGCGGCCGCGATACGGCTTGAACGCGCAATCAAACACGCTCAGGTGCCCGGGCTTGAGACCGCTTTTGATGGTCTGGCCGTTTTCCTCCACGTCTTCAATGGTGTCAAACTTTTCAATGTGGGCAATGATGACGCTGCTTTCGGCCTTGCTGTAACCGAGACATTGCAACCCTTCCGGCACCGTGCGATTGACGATCTTGAGCATGCCGCCTCCCGCCAGCAGTTTGTACTTCACGAGAGCGATGTCGGGCTCGACGCCGGTCGTGTCGCAGTCCATCAGGAACGCGATGGTGCCCGTGGGGGCGAGGACGGTGACCTGCGCGTTGCGATAGCCGAATCTCTGCCCCAACTCGAGGGCGCGGTCCCAACAATGGCGCGCTTCCTCTTTCAGATAGTTGAACTCTTCGCTGGGCTGGATCTCTTCCACGGCCGACCGGTGAAGTTTAATGACGCCGAGCATGGATTCCACGTTGTCCTTGGCCACGGGCTTGGGCACGTCGGCGCAGCGGGCATCATGGTATCCTTTGAAAGCGCCCATCACGCCGGCGATTTGAGCGGATTGTTCATAAGCATGCCCCGTCAGGATGGCCGTGAGCGCGCCGGCCAGGGCGCGGCCTTCATCGGAATCATACGCCAATCCGTAGCTCATGATCAGCGAACCCAGATTGGCATAACCCAGGCCCAAGGTGCGGAAGTAATGCGAATTCTCCGCGATGGGCTGGGTGGGATAGCTCGCGTTATCCACAATGATCTCCTGCGCAGTGATGAAGATGCGGACGGCGGCCTTGTACCGTTCCAGATCGAAGCGGCCGTCATCGCGCTTGAACTTCATCAAGTTCAGCGAGGCCAGATTGCAGGCCGTGTTATTAAGAAAAACATATTCCGAGCACGGGTTGGTGGAATGAATCGGCTCGGTGCCTTTGCAGGTGTGCCATTTCTGGATGGCGCCATCGTACTGCAGGCCAGGATCGCCGCAGACCCAGGTGCCTTCCGCGATCTTGTTCAGCAAGGTCCGCGCGTCTTTCTTCTCCAGCGGCTGGCCGGTGGTGACGGCACGAGTCCACCATTCTTTGCCGGCCAGGGCGGCCTCCATGAACGCGTCCGAGATCCGCACGGAGAGGTTTTCGTTCTGGTACATCACGCTCCCGTAGGCATCGCCATTGTAGGAGCCGTTGTAGCCTTGCTCGATCAAAGCCCACGCCTTTTTTTCTTCCTTTTGCTTGGCATCAATGAACTCTTCGATGTCCCCGTGCCAATCCTTCAGGGTGTTCATCTTGGCGGCCCGGCGCGTTTTGCCGCCCGATTTGACGACATTGGCGACCTGGTCATAGACCTTGAGGAAGGACAACGGGCCGCTCGGCCGACCCCCACCGCTCAACTTTTCTTTGCTTGAGCGGATGGGGGTCAGATCGGTTCCCGTTCCCGACCCGTACTTGAAGAGCATCGCTTCGCTGTAAGCCAGGCGCATGATGTTTTCCATGTTGTCCTCGACCGACTGGATGAAGCAGGCGCTGCCTTGCGGATATTCGTATTGCGTGCGGGCGCGCTCGGCTCGGCCGGTCTGGCGATTGAAAAACCAGTTGCCCTGGGCCGAGTTGTGGCCGACGCCATATTGGGGGTAGAGGCCGACATTGAACCAAACCGGGGAGTTGAACGCGCCATATTGGTTCAGGCAGAGCCAGGTCAACTCCTCGTAAAAGACCTCCCCATCCGGCTTGGAAAAATAGCCGTCCCGCACGCCCCAATCCGCGATGGTCCGGCAAACGCGGTGGATCAATTGCCGCACCGATGTTTCGCGTTCGGGCGTGTTTTGCTCACCGTAGAAATATTTTGAAACCACCACTTTTGTCGCCAGAATCGACCACGACTTGGGCACCTCGACATTCTCCTGTCTAAAGATCACCTTGCCGCTGTCGTCCGTGATCTCGGCATGGCGCTTTTCCCATTCCACCTGGTCAAACGGCTTCACTTTTGCGTCACTGAATATGCGCTCCATCGAGAGCGCCTTTCTGGGTGAACGAACTCCACGCGGCGTGGCGCGGCGGGCGGACAAGGTTGTCGGGCGGCGACGGTTCTGGACGGGAGGGGGAGACAGAATCTGATCGCGAGCGTCAATCATGAAATTTCCTTCAGTATCAGTAAAATGTTATTCTTGCTGCGTTTTTCTCGACTGCTCTGCCAAAATCAAGCCGGTCGATCGAGACCCATTCGGCTCCTGCCAATGGGTTTGGGTTTGCCAATGAAGACAAGCCACCCACCCCATTTAGTAGGGGGACAAACGCACGTTAGCACTACAGGTTGTGGCCGCAAGAAAATTTTTCAAAAAAATGACCTTCCGGTCGTGACGGTTGGAAATCAAGCGGTTAGCGAGGCACGCTCGTTACTTCCAACAGCCGGAACAACAAGATTCCGCGCCGTAGTATTTGTGAAAGGCGGTTTCTTTGGGTTTGCGGTGGGGGCTTGTTAGGGAATCGGAATCTGGTAGAAGCAGAGCCAATCGCCTGTCGCCGAGCCGACATCCACCTGTGTCGAGCGATACCAACTGACGTGTCCATCCTCGAACAAAAAGTTCCCGCCTTTTGGCTCTCCACCGCGGATTACATGGCTGGAATACGGAGTGCGCGAATCGTAAAACCATCCATTGGGGTTGATCCTGGCGTTCTTGCCTGTGGGGCCAACGCTGCCCTTGGCTTGTTTCATGTCCATCAGGATGGGGGCGTTCTTGAACGGCCCGCTTAATTTCTTTTTTCCCGCCCAATCACCAAAACCCTGACTGTTATAATTCCAGCTGCCGTTGGTTTCACGGTGGGGCAAATAGAAATAGCCTGTCAAGATCGAGTCCCCTGTTCCGACCGCAAAATTAATATCGGCGTAGCGATGCCATTTTTGGGTCGGGCAAAAAACAACGTGGCCCTTGTCTTTGATGCTTCCCTTGATTTGCTTCATGAGGTAGTTGACCCAGAATTGCTGGACCCCCTTGCTACACCAACTGATGTCTTGAGAAGCCCGATTGTCCGGGAAGAAATCGTTGTGATCGGCGCCATAGATGTTGAGCGCTACGCCCCACTGCCGGATATTGCTGGCACAGAGCGCCTTGTTGGCTTGTTCCTTGGCTTTGGCCAGCGCCGGCAAGAGCAGGGAAGCCAGAATGGCAATGATCGCTATTACCACCAGCAATTCGATGAGTGTGAAGCCAGCCCGGCGCAGACCTGGGCGGATTTCCCGGCGCGAACCGGTCAGCCGGTCAGTTGTCTCCCAAGTTCCAGTCTTCATATTTGTTTGGTTTAAGCGGCGAGTATCTCTTTAATACCACGACCCTGCGTGTCCGTCAACCGGCACGAAGCGACTGGTTTGAGCCGTTGGGCGACGGCCAACGACCGGTCATTCTGGTTTTTCGGACGAAGCCTTGGGGCGGACTTTGCTTTGGGGCAGCCATTCCAGCCTGGTCATTTGAATGCCCTTCAAACTCGGCAGCAATGCGGCCATGAAATAGTGGCCCTCGTGCAAAAGGATCTCAGGGGCGGCGACCTGCAGAGTGCAGACAAAATATTTCTCATCCTCGTTCAGGCCGAAGGCCAGCGGATTTGTGGAATGATAAACCGAGGTTTTCGCGTCGCGTCCATACCGTTGCGTGCGGAAGAGATAATAATGGCCTGGTTTGGTCTCCACCACAAACGGGCATTCGGCCGAGTAGGCGTTGGTCCCGGCCTGGCCGCCAAACGCCACCACCCTGGATTCGCTCCAAGCCAAAGTATCCTTGGAAGTCCGGCCATAGACGGCGCCCTGTCCGTTCGGAAAAGCGGTGTAATAACAGTGCCAGACATCATTGATCAGAAGGACCATCGGATCGCGCGTGTTATGGCCCAGCCCTTCACTGAAAAGGCCCGTGTGGCCGTTGGCATTCGTGCGGCGGGCAAAGTTCTTTCCATCAGAGCCGGTGGCGATGCAGATGTTTTCCCAATCCCCGTAAAACTGGTAAAAAACCTTGCCGCGCTTCAGGACAAAAGGGGCTTGCAACCCACCGGGTGTTTCGCCGTATTTCGCGTCGGCCTGCATGGCCATGCCCAGGGGGCGCCAATTGGTTGCGGTCAAGGTGGTTCCTTCCCAACGATGAAAGAGCCGGGTCTTGCCGCCGATCTTGGTGCCTCGAATGCATGACCAAAGCTGCCATGTTCCATCGATCGCCTGCCAGATGGCGAAGTCCACCGGCTGCTGTTTGAGGTCTGTAAACTGGCCCAGGTCCGGATCGCCTGCTACGGTCCACCAGTTGCCTCTAATGATGGGCACCAGCAACTCTTCCGCAGCGAAGAGAGGCTGCTGAACCAGGACCGTGACCAGCGCCGTGAGACAGAGGCAAGTCCGACCTGGGAACAGCCTTGTGTCAGTGTATTGGACAGCGTTCATAATCTCAGCCTCTGCGAAACCATCGACCAGGACCGTTTGTCGCAACTTCCTCGGATATTTCCAGCCAAAAATGTTTGGGCCTTGCTCTTTTCGATCTCCCGGCTATGGTAATTTCATTAAGAGGATATTTATGAGAATGATGTTTTTTGCCGTGTTGTTCTCAATGCTCGCAACGCCGTTGGTTCTCGCTGATGATCGGCTTGGTCCGCCGGGTAAAGCCGAGACGGCCAAACAGCCGTCCATTGCCAAAACCAACCAATCGTCCCCGCCTGTCTTGTGCTATCTCGAAACGCGAGATCGGATCATTGCCATAAAGGCCGGAAACCGCTACACCGTCAAAACAAAGACTGGCAAGCTGCTGGCCGAAAACGTGACGCTCGAAAAGCTTCAGGCCAGTTACCCGGAATTGCACAAGCTGGTGACCGGCGGCATGGCCAAGCCCGGCGCGCGCCTCGATGCCAGCGTGAGATGAAATGACGCCCCAAACTGTGATTATTCAGTTGAACGATCCCCTCGCGCCAGCTCACGGAGAGAAGCAATTTCGACCGCATCGATCCGACTGGGAGCTAATCGACATCCAGGTGAAGACAACCGCCATCCTTTTTGCACTGCAATACGTCAGGATCTTCATGGCCCGCGAGGATTTCTCAAAGGGCTGTTCAACCGTTGAGGCGCGACGGACGCAGAGTGAACCTTGCTATGCGCCTGCTCCGCGTTCATCGCGCCTCTGCGGTTTTCTCGCCGTCCGGTTTGGGTTGCGGCTGTGCAGCGCTGCGGTCAATCAAGTCGCCCTCCTCTCGGTTGCTGGTTGGCTTGCTTTTATTTCGACCCTGCCGGCCGCCGCTGCGGTGACACCGGCAACACCGGCGGCCCCATCAGACGCCGAGCGGCTGGCTCGGGAAGTGGCCGACCGAGGCTGGATTCTCTTTGCCGCCAGGACCAGGCAAAATGATTACGACCTGTTCCTCTCCCGCCCCGATGGCTCCAGCCTCCTTAACATCACCCAAACACCTCAGTCCGATGAGTATGGTGGCCGCTTTTCCGCCGACGGCAGAAGGGTATTGTTTCGCCGCCAGAAAAGGGGTGAAAACATTAACCACGATCTCTGGGGCGCAATGGGCATGCTGGTGATTGCCAATACCGACGGCTCAAATCCTGTCCCGCACGGCAACGACGGCGATTATCCGTGGGCCTCGTGGAGTCCCGATGGCCGGCAGATTGCCTGCCTCTACAAGAAGCAGGGCTGCATTCGCATTGTCGATCTCCAAACCAAGACCACCATCAAGGAGTTGCCCCGGCAAGGAATCTTTCAGCAAATGTTCTGGTCTCCGGACGGCACGCGGCTGTGCGGCACCGCCAACATCAACGGCCAGAACTGGAACGTCGTCAGCATGGACCTCAGCACAGGAGCGTGGACGCTGCTGACGCGCAATCTGAACTGCACAGCCGACTGGTTCCAGCACGACGCTCAGCGCGTGATTTACTCCCATCGGACCCCGGGACTGGCCACGGGTTACGGCTGGACCATGCTGATGCAAGCCACTGCCGATGGCCGAAACCGCTCCTTGATTTACGGCGAACGCGGCAAGCACGTTTATTACGGAGGCACTTCGCCGGACGATCAATATGTCATTTTTTCCTTTCCCGAATCGGATGGCGGCACCGATGCCCTCATGGCCATCATGCGTCTGGCCGACGCGCCGATCATTGTCCCCGACGATTACAGGGAATTGAAGGCGCTTTATCCCAACGCGAAGAATGGCCCGGTTTTCCGGCTGAACCAGGCCGGGTTCGAGCCGCACTGGACCTATACCGAAATCGGGGTGAAATAGGTGACCCCGGAAAAATCAGGTCCAGCCACCGCGCCTCAACCTCCCCCTGTGCGCGAATATCCACCTGGTCCGGGTTGGCTGCGCGCGTGTGGCGTGATGGGCGTCCTCGTTTTGGGCACGTGGCTTTTGGCCCATCGCGTCGAGACCGGCCAGGACGAGATGGTGACCCGGCTGGGCCGCATTGAAGTGACGGCGAGGCTGGCGGAACGTCCGGAGCAATTCCCGGATTTAGGCGCTTACCGCTACACCTACACCTTGAAATATGTCGTGATGATGGTGCATCGGCCGGACCCAGCCGGAAAGTACCCCATCAAACTCGGCGACGAGATTTTCGTGGGGCATTACAAACCGTGGTTGCCGCGTTCTCAGATCAAAGACAGCGATTGGGGCGAGGATCCTTTGGGCGGCAAGCTGACCCGTTTTGTGGCCGGAGAAGCGCATCGCATGGCGCTGGATTATGAGTTGCAGGACCTGGCGCCCAGCGGGGCGTTGGACTACTTCTTTCCGCCGGGGGTGAACCGCTTCTTCGCGCTCTGGGTGAATCCGACGACTTATTGACCCAGCGCAAGACCCGCCAGTATGGTTTTTACCACCCACGTTTTCATTTTTTACTTCCTGCCGCTTTTCCTGCTGCTTTATTTCAACTTCCCCTATCGCTGGCGCAATCTTCTCATCACGGTTTGCAGTTATGTTTTTTACGGCTGGTGGCAGCCGTGGTTTGTCTGCCTCATGATGTTCACCACCGTGATGGACTTTACCTGGGGCAAAGTCATCTCCGCGCCGGGCGCTTCCCCGGCCCGGCGGAAAAGCGCGGTCATTGCCTGCTGCCTCACGAATCTCGGGTTTCTCGGCTTTTTCAAATACTACATGTTTTCGGTCGAAAGCCTGAATCGTCTGCTCGCACTCGTCGGAGCCGATCTCTTTCCAATTCTGCGGGTCACGCTGCCCATTGGCATCTCCTTTTACACCTTTCACTCGCTGACCTACGTGATCGATGTCTATCGTGGGCACGCGAAACCCGCGCAGTCGTTCTCCGATTTCTCCTGCTTCGTGGCGCTCTTCCCCGACCTCGTCGCCGGCCCGATCATCCGCTATCACACACTGGCCGAGCAATTGGGTTTCCGCGAACACACCGTCCGGCGTTTCGCCTCCGGGGTTTCCATCTTTATCCTCGGCTTCGCCAAAAAGATTCTGTTGGCCAATCCCGCCGGGCGCGTAGCCGACGCCGTTTTCAACGCCGCCGATCCCTGCGCGCTGGACGCTTGGACCGGCGTGTTGGCCTACGCCTTTCAAATTTACTTCGATTTTTGCGGTTACTCCGACATGGCGGTGGGCCTCGGACGCATGCTCGGTTTCGAATACTTAAAGAACTTTGACGCGCCCTACCTGGCCGAGAGCATCACCGACGTGTGGCGGCGCTGGCACATCTCGCTTTCGAGTGTGCTCCGCGATTACCTCTACTTTCCTTTGGGCGGCAACCGCAAAGGCCCGGCACGGACCTATGTCAACCTGGCTGTCGTGATGTTGCTGGGCGGGCTTTGGCACGGCGCCAAATGGAACTTCCTTATCTGGGGCGCCTACCACGGTCTGCTGCTCGGCTATGAACGCTGGCGCGCCAAACAGAGCCTTTATGAAGAAATGCCCCGGCTGCTGCGCATCGCCTTCACGTTTGTGTTGATGCTCTTTTCCTGGGTGCTCTTTCGCGCCGAAGACCTGACGGCGGCGATGCGCTACTTTGGCGCCATGTTTGGCCTTCAGCAAACCGGCATGGCGGGCAGTCTGCTGGCGGCGGACATTTATACTCCGCTCTCTCTGCTGGTCCTGGGCGTATCCGCGCTGCTTGTCTTCCAACCGGTCCAGGCCCACGAGTGGGCGCAGAAACCTCAGACGTGGGGTCGAACGGCGCTCCTGGTGCCCCTGTTTGCCTTCTCGCTCATCGTCATGTTCTCCCAGGCCTTCAACCCTTTCCTCTACTTCCAATTCTAAATGGGGTCACATCTCAACATTCAACAAATCCGGCGCGCCGTCTCCGCCCCGGCCAACGCGAAGAGGCTCAAGGCAGCGGACTCCTTTCACTGCCTCAGCGCCGTCAAGTGAAACTCGAATGACTGATCCCGCGCGCAAAAAGGAATTGGCCCTGATCCTCTGTTTTCTGGGAATCATCTTCGTGGTGCCCGTGGCCCAGATTTGTCTGGAACTTTGGCGAGGAGAACGCGTTCAGTTCACAGACGTCTTCCGCTACCAGCCGACGGCGAAAAACCTGCGCCAGTTTGAGAAGACGTTGGAGGACAAATCGTGGTTTCAGCAAACGCTGCGCCCGAAGATGCAACGGCTTCTATTTGAGACCCTTCAAGACACCGGCTCCAAAGCGATCCTGGGCCGCGAAGGCTGGCTGTTTTATCGGCCGGACGTTCGGTATCTGGCGGAGCCGGATCGACTGGAAGACGAAACCAGCGCCTCCGCGTGGGTGCAGCCACCGGATGGCAGCACGCATCGCGACCATGTCGTCCGCGCTATTGTTCGCTTCCGAGATCAACTCAAGGAGCGCGGCATTGAACTGCTGGTCGTGCCGGTCCCAGGCAAGCCGAGCATTTACCCCGACCGGCTCACACGGCGCGCCGAAGGAATAGAATTGGCCTCAATTTCTCCCACCTCCGAGCTTCTGAGTGAACTCGGCAACAAGGGCGTGGCGACGCTGGACCTTTCCGCTTCATTCCGTGAGCGCCGCAGGCATTCACCGATGCCGCCAACTGGCAGCGATCTCTATCTCGCGCGCGACACCCATTGGACGCCCCAGGGCGCAAAGCTGGCCGCCGGCGCTGTGGCGCGGAGGCTCAAAGAACTCGGCTGGACCCCGCCGGCCACCAACCAATTTCTCACCAAACGAATTCAAGTGAACCGCCACGGCGACATTTTGGAAATGACGCAGATTCCAGGAATCCAGCGGCATTTCGCGCCGCAATCGGTCGAGTGCGAGCAGGTCATCGACCCGGCCTTTGGACTCTTGGTGCCATCGAAATCCGACCGCCAGGGCGCCTACAAATATCCCGCGCAGAACTCCTCCATCCTGGTCCTGGGGGACAGCTTTTGCCGGATTTATCAAATGCCGGAGCCGCCGTCGCTGGGCGAGATAGCCGGTCCGACAACCGGTGAGCAACAGCAGGAACCGCTTGCCACCAAGAAGCTCCTGCCGGGGTCGGCGGGTTTCATTTCGCATTTAGCCCTGGCCTTGCAGGCGCCGGTTGATGCCATTGTCAGCGACGGCGGCGCCTCGAGCGACGTGCGAAAAAAGCTGTCCACCGATCCCGAAATCCTGGAAGGTAAAAAGATCGTTGTTTGGGAATTTGTGGAGCGCGACATTGGATTGGGAAAAGAAGGGTGGGAAGAAGTCCCCCTTCCGCCGAAACTGGGTCCGTGAAAGAGCTCCCATCGCTTTATGTCTAAACACACCTTCGACTTCGTCATGTTCGGGCTCTACCTGGCCTTCAATATCTTTTTGGGCCTCTGGGTCGCGCGGCGCCGGACCTCCGGCACTCGCGATTATTTTTTGGCGGGCAGCGGCCTGCCATGGTACACCGTGGGCGGTTCCATCATTGCCGCCAACATCAGCACGGAGCATTTCATCGGCATGATCGGCGTGGCTTACGCTGTCGGCTTCGTCGTTGCCCAGTGGGAGTGGGGCAACTGGTTCACCTTTACGGCTCTGATTTGGGTTTTCCTGCCCTACTACATCCGCGGCGGCCTCTACACCATGCCCGAGTTTTTGGAGCGCCGCTACAACCCGGCCTGCCGCTATCTGTTTGCCGTCTGCTCGCTCGTGCTCTGGATCATTGCGCAGATGGCAGTGGTGATGCTCGCTGGCGGCAAGGCGATGAACGGCATGTTCGGCATTGACGAGACGCTGACGATCCTCTGCCTGGCCGTGCTGGCGGGCAGCTACACCATTTACGGGGGCCTGGTTTCCGTGGCCTGGACCGATTTTCTCCAGTTCGTGGTCATGATGCTGGGCGGGCTGATTGTCACGATCATCGGGCTGGACCGAGTCGGCGGCCTGGCCGAGCTGATGCACGATGCTCCGGAAAAATTCAAAATCATCTACCCGATCACAGACAAGGACTATCCGTGGTTTGGCGTGTGGAGCCTCTTCCTCTCCATCGGCATCTGGTACAACTGCACCAACCAGTTCATCGTGCAGCGCTGCCTGGGAGCGCGGAGCGAGTGGGACGCGCGCATGGGCGTCATCTTTGCCGGTTTCATGAAGATTCTCCTGCCGTTGCTGGTGGTCATCCCCGGCATCGTTGCTTTCAAGCTGTTTCCTGGGTTGAAGGACCCGGACCAGGCCTTCCCGACGCTGGTGCGCGAATTGGTGCCCGTCGGCTTGAGCGGGATCGTCATGGCGGGCTTGGCCAGCGGCATGATGTCGCACATCAGCTCGGTGCTGAACTCCTGCAGCACTGTCTTCACGATGGACCTTTACAAGCCGTTCTTGGGGCGCGGCAAATCCGAGCAACAGATGGTGCGCGTGGGGCGCGTCAGTGGCTTTGTGATTCTGGCCATCGCGACCTATCTGGCGATCTGGTTCAGCTACCAGAAGCTGGGGGTGTTCGTCCTGCTCCAGAACGTCGGCGCCTGGGTGGCTGCGCCCATCGCCGCACTGTTCCTGCTCGGCGTGCTCTGGCGAGGTGCGACGGCCACTGCCGCAACTTTTGTTCTGGTCTTTGCTTTCCCTTACACCTGGTTGGTGGAGTATGTTCTGTTCAAGAAGGTCTCCTGGCTGATGCCCTTTGACAACTGGCTGAACCGGACATTTCTGGTTTGGGCCACCTCCATGGTCCTGATGGTTGTAGTTTCACTTTTCACCCGCGCACCGGACCCGGATAAGATAAAAGGCATAATCTGGTCATGGAAAATCGCCGCCCTACCGGAATCGGAACGCCACCGCAACCGCGGCTGGCGGAATCTTTTTCTGTGGTGGGCCATTTTCATAGGAGCGATGGCGGCTCTCTATGCCTACGTCATCTGGTTCCAGTACTGGGGGCCAGGCCGGAACCCAGCTTAGATTGGATGTTGGAGGTCATGAAATTCGGATTACAATCACAGCCATGAGACAGCCCTTCCCTTTGGAGCGCGTGCTCGGTCCGAAAGGCCCCGGCATGGCCGCAGCGATGCGAGCCGGTATGCGGTTCCTCGATTTACAGGACGACTCGCAGCTTCTGCATCGGGTCGGCGACACGATTGATGCCGTTCCAAGCTTCGAGGCGATCGACAAAAGCGCCCTGCAGGATTCCTACGGTGGCAACCAGAAAAGTCCCCTCGACGATTTCCTGGTCGGACGCGGGCTGTTCTACCTCACCGAGCAACGCAAGCTGTACTTGGACTGTACCTCGGGCCATTACCAGATGCTCTGGGGCTACAATCATCCTGCGCTCTGCGCCGCGATTGCGGCCGCAACGCGGGCCGGCATCATTTGGGACAACCACTCGAACATCCCGCAAGCGCCAGTCAAACACTTGTCGCATCGGCTGGTCGCCTTGGCTAATCCGCCGGGCGAAAAGGACCCCATCGACACCGTGCTGCTGGGCGTCTGCACCGGATCGGTTGCTTGCGGAGCTGCCTTAAAGATTCTGCTGAAGATTTTCGAGCGCCATCACGGTGCCAGGACGACGCCGGTCATCATCGTGCTGGGCGGCAATTATCATGGAACCGATATGGTGCCGCAATTCCTGCGCGGCATGTGGCGAAAATTGATCCTGAACCTCGAAGTGGTTTCGCTGGAGCCCAATGACCCGGAGGCGCTGGAGTCCGTCTTCCGCCAGCTCGGTTCGCGCGTGGCCGGCTTCTGGGCCGAGCCGATTATGATGAACCGCGAAGCCACGGCCGTGGACCCGGCCTATCTCCAACTGGCGCGGCGCTGGTGCGACCAGGTCGGCGCCTTGATGTGCATTGACGAAATCCAAACCGGCTTCTGGCAGCCTGAAATCTTCGCGTACCGAACGATGGGCATCACGCCCGACCTGGTCATCGCGGGCAAGGGCATGACGGCGGGCTTTCATCCGTTGTCGGCTGTCCTTTACCGGCACCGCTATGACGTGCTTGAGCAATACGACGCCATCAGCACCAACGGCTCGGCGGCCATGCCCAGCTTCGTCGCCCTTTGCTCGCTGGAAATGATCGCCGCCCAGGCCCGGCGGATCGCCGCTATCGGAAACCGCATCATGGCTGGCTTTGAAGCGTTGGTGGCTGAGTTTCCCGATTGTTTGCAGGCCGCTCACGGGCGCGCTCATCTGGCCGGTTTGAAATTCAGGCGCGTCGAGGAGGCGCTGGCCTTTCAGCGGCGTCTCCTCGAGGCCGGCTTGTGGACGCGCGTTCACGCTTACCACGAGGGCCACCGCACGTTGCTGACGAAACTCGGTTTGCTGGCGGATGAACAAATCGTCGATTTCATGATCGGCAAGTTTAGAAAGCTCTTGCAGGTGATTCCGAAGAAAGGCAGCGGCCAACGGCCTCGGCCACGGCTGGGCGGCCCGTCGATTCGGCCTGCCGCCCGGCGCGCCCAACGCCATCGCAAATCATGATTACCAAACCACTGCGCCCCAAGGTCGGTCTGCTGGCCCTGACTTTGGAGCTCTACGAAACGCTGGCCCCCGATCTGCGCAAAGACCGTGAGAACTGGGTGCGCCGCGAGATTCTGCCCGCCTTGGCACCGAAGGCTGAGGTGCTCTTCGACCAAGCTGCCTTCCGCGCCAGTGACATTGAGGCCGCGGTGGCCCGGTTCGAGGCAGCCCAGGCCGACGCGCTATTGGTGTTGCTGCTGAGCTATTCGCCGAGCCTGGTTTCATTGCCGGCGCTGCAAAACTCCCGCTTGCCGATCGTGGTGTGGAACACGCAGGAGCTTTTTGCGGTCGATCAGAGCTACTCGCTCGCGGACCTGTTCGCCAACCACGGCGTGCATGGTACTCAGGACCTCGCCAACGTTTTGTTGCGTAGCGATGTCAAGTTCCACTATGTCACCAGCCACTGGCGCGACGCCCATGGTCTGGACGAATTGCACGATTTCTTCATGGCGGCGGCGGCCTTGCGTCGCCTCCGCTCCGCCAGAATTGGAATGCTCGGTTATCCCTTTCCCGGCATGGGGGATTTCGCTGTTGATACGGCGCACTTGGCCGCCACGCTCGGCTGTTCGTGGACGATTCTGACGGTGGAGGACTACATCAAGCGCGCCGCCGAGGCCGATCCCAAAGTGGTTGCCGCCCTCTCCGCCGAGTATCGCAGCCAATATGACGTCGCCGAGGATGTGACCGAACCAGATTTGACTTCCACGGCGCGGGTCGAACTGGCTTTGCGCGATATGGTGGTCTGCCACAGCCTTGACGCGGTGACGTACCAGTTTATGGCCTTTGGCGATGACGAACGGACGCCGACCTTGCCCTTTGTGGCCGCCAGCCGCCTGATGGCAGACGGCATCGGGTTTGGCGGCGAAGGCGATCTCATTGCCGCCGCCGCCACGGCGTTTTTCAACTGGTTGAATCCACCGGCCAGTTTCGCTGAAATGTTCACCATCGATTTTGCCGGCAACGGCATTTTCATGAGTCACATGGGCGAGGCCAACGTGGCGATGGCCCGTCGTGATCTCAAAGTTCCGTTGGTCGCCCGGCCCGCGCCCATCACGCGCACGCGTGATCGGCAATTGGTCCTGGTGACCAGCTTCGAACCGGGGCCGGCCACGTTTGCCGCCTTGGCCCTCGGACCGAAAGGACGCTGGCGAATTATTGCCTCGCCGGTCACGATTGAAGATTACGGGCCGCTGCCGTCGCTCTGCGTGCCGCACTTCAAAATCAAGCCTGCCGGTGATGTGCGGCCATTCCTGACCGCCTACGCTAAAGCGGGCGGTCCGCACCACAATGCCGTTTGTTTCGGCGATGCCCGGCGGCGATTGCGAATGGCCGCGGAGATGATCGGCGCGGATTTTATTGAGATTTGACCATGCTCCTCGGACTGGATTTAGGCACCACCAACGTCAAAGCCGCCGTGACCGATCGGGAGGGCCGCATCCTTGGTCATGGCTCCGTGCCGGTGCAGCTTTTTCACGTCGGCGAGGGTGGCGTCGAACAGGACCTCGAGGAGATTTGGGTCGCCACGCTCGAGGCGATTCGTGAGGCCACCCGCTCGCTCGATGCTGCCCGGGTGCAGGCTATAGGCATCTCGAGCCAGGGCGGGGCGATGCAGATGCTGGACTCGCGGCATCGACCGATCGGACGCGTGATCAGTTGGCTCGATGACCGGGGCCACCGCGATGACGATGCGCTGACGGCGGAACTGGGGCGGGATTGGTTTGTGCGCCGGATCGGCCATGGACGCAGCGGCCTGGCGGCCGGCCAGTTGTTGCGCCTGCGCCGCGAGTGCCCCTCCCTGCTCGCAGAGTCCAATCGCATCGGGTTCGTCGGCGACATCATAGCCGGACGTTTGTGCGGGCGCGCCGCCCACGACGGCACATCGTGCGGACTGACGCTGTTGTACAATCCCAACCGGCAAGCATACGACCCGGATTTGCTCGCGCGTCTTGGCATTCGCGAAGGACAATTGCCTGACTTGATCTCGCCTCGACGAGCTGCCGGCAGCCTGTTGCCCGAGGTGGCACGGCAAACCGGGCTCGCGGCCGCAATTCCGGTTTCGGCGGCGATCCACGACCAATACGCGGCAGCCTTGGGAACGGGCGCGGTTCACACCGGAGACGTGATGTTCGGCGCTGGCACCGCCTGGGTGCTGCTGGCCGTCATGGACCGTTTGGCCGAGCCGGTGATTGACGACGCGTTTGCGTGCCGTCACGTGGCGGAGGGCCTCTATGGCCAGATTGTCTCGCTGCGCAATGGCGGATCGGCGCTGACTTGGACCTTGCAGGTCATCGGTTTGGCGGAGACAAACAGCGACGTGATCGAACGAATGATTGAATCCGTGGAGCCTGGCAGCGACGGCCTTGGCTTTTGGCCGTTCCTGACGGCTTATGGCGCGTCCGGCCTAGTTCCGGGCGTCAAGGGACGTTTGGCAGGGCTGCAACTGTCGCAGACTTCAGCCCATGTTCTCCGCGCTGTCGTCGAAGGTCTGGCTTGTGAGTTCAACCGTCACTTGTCCTTTTTGCACGATGCACAAATCCCTGTGGCCAGATTGATCATGTCCGGTGGCGCTGCCGCAAGCCAGGCCACGCCCCAAATCATCGCGGATGTCACGGGTTTGCCGCTCGTCTGCATGAGCGGCAGCGAGGGCAGCCTGCTCGGAGCGGCGATCCTGGCGCGCGGTTTGATCGAATCCGGGAAATCGCTGGCCCAATTGGCCGCTGGTATGGCCCCGACCGGGCGTCCGATTAGTCCGGGCCAGAACACCGGTTTTTACCGGGAACACTACGAAAGATACCGGCAATCCCTGCCCAGCCTGCAACCGAACGAGCCATGAATCCGACTCCGCTCTACTTTCTCTGGCAATACAACGACGTGGACCGCGCGTTTTGGGCGGAGCATTTCGAAGACTGGCTGCCACACCGCATCCTCGATGCGCACACGCACGTCATGGACCCCCGCTTCCGGCTCGCGCCGATGACCGACGCGATGCGCCGGCAGTATTGGGTAAGCGAGGTGTTTGAGCCGATCGATGCAGCCACGGCGGAGCGCTGTGTGCGCACCGTGTTTCCTCATCGCGAGGTGACCTGTGTGGCCTTTGGTTTCCCGGACCTGGATTTTGATCTGGAGGGCGGCAATGCCTGGCTCCAGGGCGAATGCGCCCGGCGGGGCTGGTTCAACCTGCTCGTCATCCGCCCGCAATGGAGCCAGGAAAAGGTGGCGGCCGAGCTGGCCAAGCTGGGCGTGATCGGTGTCAAACCCTATTACTCGTTGATCAGTCAGAACCGCGAAACGCGCGACGCGCATCTCGAAGCCGGCATCTTCGAGTTTCTGCCGCATCACTTGCTCGAGGTGGTCAACGACCACCATGCCTGGGTGACACTGCACGTGCCGAAAGCCGCGCGGCTGGGTCATCCGGACAACCTTCGTGAGATTCGGGAAATCCGGAGGCGCTACCCGAACGTGATTTTGGTGATCGCTCACCTGGGACGCTGCTACACCGAATCGCACGCTCTGGAGGGTTTGAAGCCGCTGGCGGACGATCCGGGAATCTTCTTTGACACCTCGGCGGTGCTGAATCCGGCTTCCCATCGCGTGGCACTCGAGCACATCGGCCCGCAACGGATTCTCTACGGCACGGACAATCCGATCCTCTACATGCGGGGCCGGCGCCAATACCGCGACCGGACCTACCTCAACCGCACCAGTTACCCCTTTCACTTCAACCAAGAGCGCGAAGCGCCGGAGATCGAAGCCGGATACACGCTTTACATGTACGAGGATTTGCGCGCCATCAAGCAAGCCTGCGAAGAATTGGGCATCACCGACCGGTCTCAGATCGAAGCGATGTTCCATGACAACGCTGCGCGCTTGATTGAGGGGATTCTGTCACAGAAGCGGAGCAAGGCGGCATTGCCTGTCGCAAAAGCCTGACATCAACCAACGTTACCATGATCCCATGAAAACGATTCGCTTCGGCATCATCGGTTGCGGCCTCATGGGCCGGGAATTTGCCAGTGCGGCGGCGCGTTGGAGCCACCTGGTGGAAATGGACTCGTGCCCGGAGATCGTGGCCATCTGCAATCGCAGCCCCGCGCCCTTCGCCTGGTTCAAGGACAACTTCCCCTCCATCACGCAAGTCACCCACCACTATGCTGAGGTGCTGGCCAATCCGAACGTGGACGCGGTGTATGTGGCGGTGCCGCACCACCTGCACCAGGAGATTTACTGCGCCGCGATTGAGGCCGGCAAACATTTGATGGGCGAGAAGCCCTTTGGCATCGACCAGCGCGCCAACGATGCCATCATGGATTGCCTGAGCAAACATCCTGGAATCTTCGCCCGCTGCGCCGCGCAGTTTGCCTTCTTCCCAGCCGTCCAACGCATCGGCACAATGCTCGAGAAAAACGCTTTGGGCCGGATCATTGAAGTCAACAGCGGCTTCCTGCATTCGAGCGATCTCGATCCCAACAAACCGATCAATTGGAAGCGCCGGATCGATTTCAACGGCGCCTACGGATGCCTTGGTGACCTGGGCATGCACGCCTGCCAGGTTCCGTTCCGCGCCGGTTGGCGGCCGCGCAACGTCCGCGCCATCCTCTCGGACATTGTCAAAGAACGCCCGGACGGCCAAGGCGGCATGGTGCCCTGCCAAACCTGGGACAATGCCACGCTCTTCTGTGAGGCCAGCGATCCGGCCAGCGGTGAGCCATTCCCGCTGACCATCAAGACGCAGCGCATTGCTCCGGGGCAGAAGAACACCTGGTACATTGAGATCTACGGCACCCGCGCCTCGGCCAAATTCTCCACCTGCGATCCGAAGCGGCTGGATTTGCTGGAATACAGCGGCGGCGAACAAATCTGGGGTCACGTCCAGACGGGATACGAGCCGGCCTTCAAGGCGATCACCGGCGCGATTTTCGAATTCGGCTTCACCGACGCCATCCTGCAAATGTGGGCCGCCTTTCTCCAAGAACTCGTCCACGGCCGGCCTTTGAAGAAATTCGCCGGCTGTGTCACCCCGGAGGAGGCCGCGCTCAGCCACCGCTTGTTTACGGCGGCGTTGGACTCGCAACAAAATGCCGAGGTGGTTAAGCTCTAAGTAAAGACAACAAACCAAGACCAAAAACTATGGAAACTCCAAGAATATCGTCAGCAACAACAGCAACCAAGACCGAGCGCCGTCCCCCGCCGGCGGATTGTTCCCGGCGCGAATTTCTGAAGCGCGGCGGTGTGGCGGTGGCCGGCGTCGCGCTGGCTACACGGCCTTTGATGGCCGCCGACACGGCGCCGAAAAAAATCCGCATCGGCGTGGTGGGCGGCGGTTTTGGCACCTCGTTTCAATGGCATGAACATCCGGACTGCGTCGTCCAGGCAATCAGCGATTTGCGGCCCGAACGCCGCGAGCGTTTGATGAAGGTGTACCACTGTTCCAAGGCCTACAATTCGCTGGAGGAACTGGTGCTGGACAAGGATATCGATGCGGTGGCCATCTTCACGGACGGCCCGTTGCACGTGCAGCATACGGTGGAGGCCATGAAACACGGCAAGCACGTGATCTCCGCCGTGCCGGCCGCCTGGGGCACGCTGGAACAGGCCGAGCTGTTGCTGGCCACCGTCAAGAAGCATGGTCTGACCTACATGATGGCCGAGACCGGTTACTATCAGCAATCCACCATCTCGGCGCGCAAGTTCTATCAGCAAGGCAAGTTTGGCAGCCTTTACTACTGCGAGGCCGAGTATCAGCATCCGGGCCTGGAAACGCTTTATTTTGAGAACGGCAAACGGACCTGGCGCTACGGTTTGGCGCCGATGCATTATCCCACCCACAGCAGTTCACAATTGATCGGTGTGACGGGCGAGCGGCTGGTTGAAGTTGTTTGCCACGGCTGGGGCGATGACAGCCCCATCCTCAAGGACAACGCCTATGGCAATCCTTTCTGGAACGAATCGGCGATGTTCCGCACCGATCGCGGCCACGCCTTTCGCATGAATGTCTGGTGGAAAGGCGCCCACCGCGGCTGCGAGCGGGCGCAATGGATCGGCGACAAGATGAGCTTTTACACGTCGCATCCCAATGGCATCGGCGCGCTGCTCATCCGCTCCGGCGAGCAGATGGAAAAGGACGACGCCGGTTTCGCGCGCAAAGCGGCGGCCTTCGAGAAGTACGAGCAGCCGGAATGGTGGAAGACGGATGTGCTGCCGGAACCGTTGCGGCACAGCAGCGGGCACGAAGGTTCACACACGTTTCTGACGCACGAATTCATCGATGCCCTGGTGCATGGCCGCCGTCCTTCGGTGGACGTTCATGAAGCGCTGGCCTACACGGTGCCGGGGATCGTCGCGCACCAGTCGGCGCTCAAGGGCGGGCAGCAGATGAAAATCCCCAGCTTCGATCCGGATTGAAACCAAACCCGGGAATTGCCCGCGAATCACGCTCAACAACGCTTGGAACTGATCACCCGAAAAAGAGCAGTTCAACCGCAGAGAACGCAGAGAACACAAAGAAAAGCAGGCACTT
>CAYIIH010000019.1:117-40575 GCA_964363225.1 uncultured Verrucomicrobiota bacterium
TGGCGGATGATACTGCCGGCTTGCAGGTGATTGACGTGGCCAACCCCGGCGGCGCTGGTGGGCGTGGGCGGCTATCACACCGGCGGGTCTGCCCGGGGCGTGGCAGTGGCGGGCGGCTACGCTTACGTGGCGGATGATACTGCCGGCTTGCAGGTGATTGACGTGGCCAACCCCGGCGGCGCCGGTGCGCGTGGGCGGCTATGACACCAGCGGGCAGGCCTTTGAGGTGGCGGTGGCGGGCGGCTACGCCTACGTGGCGGATTATAATGCCGGCTTGCAGGTGATTGACGTGGCCAACCCAGCGGCGCCGGTGCGCGTGGGCGGCTATGACACCAGCGGGTGTGCCTGGGGCGTGGCGGTGGCAGGCGGCTACGCCTACGTGGCGGATGATACTGCCGGCTTGCAGGTGATTGACGTGCGTAACCCGGCGGCGCCGGTGCGCGCGGGCGGCTATGACACCAGCGGGTCTGCATGCGGCGTGGCGGTGGTGGGCGGCTACGCCTATGTGGCGGATGGGGATGCCGGCTTGCAGGTGATTGACGTGGCCAACCCGGCGGCGCCGGTGCGCGTGGGCGGCTATGACACCAGCGGGCATGCCTCTGGCGTGGTGGTGGCGGGCGGCCTATGTGGCGGATGAGGATGCCGGCTTGCAGGTGATTGACGTGGCCAACCCGGCGGCACCGGTAGGCGTGGGCGGCGACACCAGCGGGTATGCCTGGGGCGTGGCGGTGGCAGACAACCGCATCTATGTGGCCGATGCCGAGAAGGGCTTGGTGGTGCTATGCTCGCTGCCGAACGTGCAATACATGATGCGCGTGGTCGAGGCCGCACCCGGCACGCCGTGCGTCATCGAGGCCAGCCCGGTCCTCGGCCCGGCAGCCCAGTGGACGCCGCTCTACACCAATCCCTCGCCCAGCGGCCCGTTCGAGTTCACGGATTTCGACGTGCGCATTTCCGAACATCCCCGGAAGTTCTACCGCGTCCGGCAGCCGTAACCGGAATTCCGCGCCTCTGAGGAATAGCAGGTAGCAGGGGTCAGCCATTAGCTTTGGGTTCAACGCGGCCATGCAAATGGGGACTTGGAATAACGCCAGCACCAAGCACCGTGATTGGAATCATGGCAACAGAAAAGGCGCTGCAAGCAAGCCGATGCGATAGTTAACCCCTGCTTTTCTTTCTTTCCCTTTCAAATTCTTGGCCGCTCGCCACCGATTGATAGGAACCAGCGGTTTGTTGTCGCAGCGGGCAGCACGTTCCGGAGCGACCGGATTTCGGCAATTTCCTAATCAAACCATTCGTCAGCCGGATTGAATGTGGGCACGGCAATGTTAAGAATCTTTAGCTTTCCGACAGCGCGGTGACGGCACCCCGGCTTGATCATGATCGCCGTTAACGGTTTGGCCGGGAACAGTTGTCCGTCCAGTTCAATCTCTCCTTGGCCCTCGAGCACAATGTAAATCTCCGTCATTCGTTTGTGGTAATGCGTCTGGGCATCCTCCTGAATATCAACCTGATGCACGCTGGCCACGGAATTCTCCGGAGAGGCAAAAGCCCGCCGCGTGAAGCCGCACGGACATCTGAGCGGATCAATCTCGTTCAGTTGGGCAATCAGGTAGTTTGGCATAAGCAGGTTTGTGAATGGAAAAACGACCGCCGTCAACTGGCGAAGTGCAAACAGCATTTCAAGTGAGTTTGACTTTCGATTTTCTTCCGACAACACTCGCGCAATGGCAGTTGTTAAAGATATGAAATGTTCTTGTTTTTGGATGGCGGCGGCGCTTTCCCTGGCCGCTCTTGAAACCCGCGTTGTTCATGGCGCAGAAGCTGTTACAGCAGATGGTGAAACCAAACCTTACTCTTTCGTTTATGAGAGCGATTACGAGTTTGTTTCCGGCGGAGACTTCGACGGAGACGGGCGGTCCGACGCGGTCATCGTGGACAAGTTGACCGGCAAATTCCGGCTTGGCTATCAATTGACTCCGGGAACTTACTCCTGGATGAATGTGCGGGTCAGCGGGATCGACCACGTGGCCGGGATCAGTGTGGGCAGACTGAATAGCACCGACCGGGATGCGGTGGTCATCGTTGCGCCCGACGCGAATCGAGTTGCCATTTTTGACGTGAGCAAGGCGGCCACGGCGGAGCCGCCGGTGGCGGTCGCGCCGCAGGCCCTGGGGCCGAACGCGATTGTCGCCATCGACATTGGAGGCGCGGGCAATACGGCCCATCAGGACCTTTACATCGGCACCATGTACAACGATCCCACGCCGAACCACGTGACGTTGATGCGCAACGACGGCAGCAGTTTTAATGACTTGTCCGACGCGCCGATGACGGGGGAAGTGGGGCGTGCGAACCGGATATCTTTGAAAGCCGGCGAACCCGTTCTGGCGGGAGTCGTTATTTCCGGAGAGAGTGCCGCCACTTTTCGGGTTGAGAATCTTACGACCGGCAAGTCCGCCACGGTGGCCGAGGCCACAGGGATTCCCGCCAAGTCGGCATACGTATTCGGAAGTTTTCGAGGATTGCCGTTGCGCGAGGTTGTTTTCTACAAGCCGGGCGAGAGCAATCTGCTGGCTTATCCTGTGGAGGAGCCTGCCCCCGGCAACCTCCAATTCGGCGCCGCCCGTTCCTTCAATGTCGGGCAGGCCATTCAGCAGGCCTTTGCGCTCCCTGCGGCTGGTGGCGACAAGTTGCTGATCATCTTTGGCAGCGGCGAGACGGGTGGAATTCACAGTTTTAACGGCACGACCGCTCCGGCGCTGTTGCAGTCCGTCACCGCCACGCCGGGCGAGGTTCTGTCCGGAGCCATCATTTCCACGGATCATTTTCTGCTGTTGTCCGGCCGGGCAGGGGGCAAGTTCTCGTCTCGCTTTCAGACCTACAAATACACGGGAACCAAATTCGAAGCAGGCCTGGCGGGCGACCTGGCAACGCTCGATGAAACCGATGTGGCCATTCACGCCCGGATTCTGGCGAACCTGACTGTGACGAACGAGGCCGGGATGAAACCGTACACCAACACCATTTCAGGCTCGCAAGTCAGCTACGTCATGATGCCGATCCCAGGCGGCGAATTTGTCATGGGCAGTCCCGAGGCGGAGGCCGGGCGCAAGGCTGACGAAGGCCCGCAGCACAAGGTCAAGATCGCCCCGTTTTGGATGGGCCGATGCGAAATCACCTGGAACGAATTCCAGTTGTTCATGTATCCCGACGAAGAGCGGAAGTTCAAGGATACGATGGCGACGAACCCGGACGTTGACAAGATTTCCGATGCGGTGACGCGCCCAACCAAGCCGTACACTGAAATGAGCTTTGGCATGGGCAAAGATGGTTATCCTGCCATCAGCATGACCCAGCATGCGGCCAACAAGTATTGCCAATGGCTCAGCGCCAAGACGGGGGAGTTCTATCGGTTGCCGACCGAGGCCGAGTGGGAATATGCCTGCCGCGCCGGGAGCACCACGGCTTATTCTTTTGGCGACGATGCGGCCAAACTGGCTGAGTACGCCTGGTACGGCAAGAACAGCGACTGGAAATACCAAAAGGTCGGGCGAAAGAAGCCCAACGCCTGGGGCCTTCTCGATATGCATGGCAACGTGCTCGAATGGACGCTCGATGGGTACGATCCCAATTGCTACCAACAACTGCTGGCGGGCAATCCTGTGGAATCGCCCTGGATCAAGGCCACCAAACCGTATCCACACTCTGCGCGAGGCGGTTCGTGGGATGATGATGATCCGGCGGTGCTGCGCAGTGCGGCCCGGCGCGGCTCGGAGCGCGCCTGGAAGATGCAGGATCCGCAGTTGCCCAAGAGTGTCTGGTACCACTCGGATGCGCCGTTTGTCGGTTTCCGCATTATCCGCCCCTTGAGAGTGCCGCCGCCGGAGGAGTTATCCAAGTATTGGACCAGCGGCGTGGAACGGGATTAGCTGGGCCGCGTTCATGGCGGGCCGGCCAAGCACTGGGCAGCCCATGATCGGCCATGCCCGACGCAACCTGGATCCTTCACACGCGTGAGCGTGCGTGCGGCTGTAACGCAGATTTCCAATCTATCAGTATCTGGCCAAATCGCCGCGAGATGCGCGAATTCTCCCGGCGGACAGGGAACCGCCGAGACGCGATGAACGCAGCGCGGCAAAGCCGCAGCCGAATCGTTGAACCGTTGAATCGTTAAATCGTTGAATCGAAGCAACAAGCGCGTGTAGAACTTGATCGCAGCCTGCGAACAATGTGGACTATTGCAGTGCAGAGGGGGATTCTCGGTTTGCTTTCTCTGCGTCTATCGCGTCTCTGCGGTTTACTTGGCTTCCTCCGGTTGTGCAAATTGTCGCGGGCTGCGACTATTTTGACTGGCAGCTTACAGGTTGGAAATCTGCGTTACAGGGCTGGTCGCGGCCCGCCGGCGTCCGCCCGGAGTTTGGCCGTTGGGGGAGCGATTCAGGATATCAAACCAAGAAGCTTGTAAATCAGATAAATGGCGACACATTCCAAACCGATGAAGAGCAAAAAGCTGAGACTCACAACCAACCAGCTAAAGCACTCATGAAAGAATCGCATATCTGTTTTCCCATCAGCATTCGTTGTGCCGCTGAATACCTTGGCCGTCTTGCTCCAAGCTCACGGCATTTTTCAGCGAAAACCTTGCCGCGGCCTGGAATCCTCGATTCTAAGAATGAGACATGGGCTTCCAGATTTGCGATAGCGGCTCTTCGCGTAGCGGTGGTGTGGGCCTTCTGCGTGAGGACGGTCATTGCGCAGGAAACCCGTCCGATCCTTCTTAACACCAGCTTCGAAGGAGGGTCCTTGGGAAAAATCGAGCGCCTTGGAGAAGGTGCGTTTCGCTGTTTTGTCGAAGGCCAGCACGACGAGCGCGGGCGTAATCGGCAGGCCAACTGGTACTTTTTCCGCTTGGACAACGTCAAAGGCAGGGACATTGCCCTTACGCTAACGGACTTCGTCGGCGAGTATAATGACAAACCCGGCGCCTGCCCCATGGGTCCGGACATTGTTCCTGTCTTCAGCAACGACGGCGAGGAATGGCAGCACTTTGCCGGGATACGCTGGGATAACGAGAAAAAGGAGGCGACTCTTGAATTCCGCCCGGCAGGGGAGCGGATATGGATTGCCCATGTCCCCCCTTATACACTCCCCGGCAGCTTCAACATCTGTTGGGCCAGATTGATCAAATGCCTCACACGCGCATTGAAGTGATTGGCAAGACGGTCCAAGGACGGGACCTTCAGTTGGTGACGGTGACCAATTTCGATCAACCGGACGCGGGCAAGAAAACGGTCTGGTTACAGGCGCGCCAGCATGCCTGGGAAGCCGGTACTTCGCATGTGATGGAAGGGGCTTTGCTCTTTGCCACCTCGGACGATCCTCTGGCGCGTCAACTGAGGGAAAAAGTCGTCTTTCAATTCGTGCCGATGATGGACCCCGACGGGTGCGCCAACGGCCAGGTGCGCTTCAATGCCAACGGGTATGACGTGAACCGCCACTGGAATGAAGTTGATCTGCGCCGGAAGGAATGGCTGCAACGCATGCCGGAGATTTGGTATGTGAAGAAAGCGCTCCTCGGCTGTGTGGATTCAGGCCGCAAGATCGATCTCATGCTCAACCTGCACAATACGGAGTCCGCCGAGTTCATGGATACGCAGGCCGGCGATGAGCCAGTGCTGGCGAGGTTCAGGCAGTTTGAATCCAACCTGATGGAAAGAACGACTTTCGATCCCACGCAAAAGGTTGCTGTGCGCAACGCGCCCGGCAATACCACCAATTCCCTGTACGAAAAGCGGCAGATACCTGTGCTGCTCATGGAACAGCGCATCGGCTTCAGCCAGAAGCTCGGCAGAGACCCGACCGCCGGCGACCGTTTGGATTTTGGCCGGCAGCTTATCGCCGCAATGGCGGAAACGGTGTTGGCCAAGGAGTAGGCGCGCGCGTAACAGGGCCCCGCTTCTCACCACCGTTCACTCCGTCGGCTGCTTCAGTTCCAGATACTTCGGATCCATGTCCACTTTCAGCCCCTCGTTGGGAATGGGGAGCTTGAGTGTCCAGAGAATTCCTTGAACTGCCAACCGGCGATATTCGGGCCGCTGCCAGTTGCTGTGAAAGTGAATTCCAGTAAAGCCGAAGGACCGGCCGCCATCGGGGCGCTCCCAGGACCAGCCGACGGTCTCTTCATGGTCATCAATCCTGGCGGTCAGGAGCGGATGAATGCTCCCCTCCGGCTTCACAAAATCAAGCCGGTAGTAGAACTCGTCGTTGATCCGGAAATCCGCGATGCCAAAGGTGATCGGGTGGCGGCGGTCTGCGATTTTCAAATCGGCTTCCAGAATCTTATACTTGCGCTGAGGTCCACCGCGTGTTCCGCCCAGCAAATCCAACTGTCCTTGGATGTATTTTGCATCCTTGGCGCCCACGCTCCAATGCAGCGCCGTCAGAGCGCCTTGCCGCTTGACGAAGCGCTGGAAGGCTTCGTACCGGCGCGGCTCAATCTGCATCCACTGCGCTCCTTGCGTGACAAACAGCACCACACCGTCGGCCTTGTCGATCAGGCCGGGGCCTTCCGTCCACGGTTCGTCCGCCTTGACGACCACGGTTTCAAGGCCCGCCACGGGTGCCAGCAGTTTCTGCATGACGCGCACGCCGGCCATGAATTCGTGGCTGGCCGGCGGATGTCCATCCGGTCCCTGGCCGATAAGCAGGAGTCGCTGGGCCTTTGTCTCGCCGCCAAAAGCGAGGGTGAATGCACAGAGGCCCGACAATAAGGCGGTGGTTAGAAATAGTTTTCGCATAACTGGTTTCTCTATAATGTGACAGCTCCAAGCAGGCACAACAAAAATATCGCCGTGCCAAGCTGCCCCAGGCAAGGTTCCTGACAAAATCGTAACGCAGGTTTCCTAACCTGCTGTGTCGCAGTGCTTCCAGCCTGCTGACGCCACGAATTCAATCACGCCGTCGGACTTCTGGCGCGCTGCCGATTGGAAATCGGCGATACAGGTTGGAAACCTGTATAGCTACGCCGGAATAGGCAGCGGTGCCGGGATTTGAACGGACTTTGTCAGTGGCCATGCCGCCAGCCCTGCTGGAGTGGGAAAAGCGGTTCAGCCATTGAGGCGGGTCTCGGTCGATAATGGAGCGGATTTCTGAGGGACGAACGCGGCAGCACGGCGCATCGCCTCGGCCAATTGCTCCGGGGTCAGCTTCTTGCTGGCGATATCGCGCCCATTGACAGCAGCCTTGTTGCCCTGAGCGGCCGACAATTGCAGCCATTTGCAGCCCTCGATCTGATCTCGTGGGACGCCGCGCCCCACAAAATACATCATTCCCACGTAGCATTGCGCCCTGGCGTGGCCTTGCGCAGCCGCCAGTTGAAACCATTTGAACGCTTCTCCGTAGTCTTGGGGAACGCCGGTCCCCTCGTAATAATCCTCGCCCAAATCGCATTGCGCAGCCGGATCGCCACGGCGCGCTTTGTCCAGGGTCACATTGAATGCGGCGGTTTCCGCGCTACGGAGCGTGGTCTTGAAGGTCTGGTAGTACGTTTGCGCGCTTTTCAGAGTGGTTTGAACACTTCGGGCCGAACCCAACATAGAACACAAACGATAAAACAAGCTCATGGCCGCTGCATCTTCGGACCAAGATTGCAGAGGCTATTTCGGTTGGCAAACGGTTAATGATCTCTAACAGCCTGTTCAAAAACCCCACCAAAACGCCGTGTGAGGTCACGCGGCCTACAGGAAACATCCGAAACCGCCGTCTGTTGTAGGCCCGGTTCCCTGACCGGGCGGTTTTCAAACCGGCTCTAACCCAGGGACGGTTCGGCAATGGCGAATTGCCGCTGTGGGTCTCCTGGATGCTCATTGGGGCCAAGAAACATCCGCGTTAAGGTCCGTTGCGGCGTGAATCCCAGGCTTTGAGCCAGGGCGACGGCCGCTCGGTTCGGGTCCGGCACGTCCCAATAAATGGCTCTGGAGCCGGCCCGCGCGAGAAGCGCTTTGACCAGCGCGCGGCCCGTCCTGGCCGAGGCAGCGACAACCGGCCCCAGATAAGCAGCCTTGGCGCCTTCCCGCAACAGACCGTGGCCCGCTACTTGCCCGCTTTTGGAAAGGCCAAGCAAGGCCCCAAGACAATCCTTCGCCAGTCTGTCGAGCAATGTTTGTCGCGAGACGCCGAAGGCTTTGGCATCAAGCGAGGCCAGCCGCTCCGGATCATTTGGCCCCCAGAATTCAATCCCGTCGGCCGCCGCGCAGGATGGACTCCTGCGCTCCAATGGATCATTTGGCCCCCAAGACTTGATCTCATCAGCCACGGCCAGGCGCAGTTGGTCCAGACATCCCAGCTCCCATCGCCTTAACGTCCATTCTTCCTGAAAGCCGAGTTGTGCATAGAGCGGTTTGCCCAGCGGCGTTGCGTCCAGTTTGACGCAAATGATCCTGCGGGAATGCAGATGCTCAAGGCAATGTTGCAGCAAGGCCTTGCCAATGCCGCGGCGGCGAAAATCCGGATGCACCAGAACCATCCCAATCCAGGCCAGTTTCCGGCCATAACAGGTTGTGGTGGCGGTGCCGGCGGGCGTGCCATTCCATTCGGCGACGAAACAGCCGGTGGGTTCGAGAGCCAGCAGGCGTTGCCAATCCTGAATCGTCTGGTTCCAACCCACCAGCGCCCGCAACGAGTCGGCAAAAGCCAGGTCCGCAACTGTCATCAGACGCAAATGTAACGGTGGTTTCATGTCGGCGTCGCATTCAAAGAAGCAAACTGGGGGGCCTTGGCTATTCCAGGATCACCGCATCATAAGCCTCGAGTTTGGGCAGAGAAAAGCGGCCATAACGTCCTTCGCGAGTCACGGGCAGGCCATGATCCAATCGCACGGAACGGGCCTTTTGAAAACTCTCGGCCAGTTCCACTTGGATGTCGCGCATCTCAACCGGCGCGAAATAGGCGGTGTCCGAATGCCCTGAAAGATTGACCAAATGCACCAGGATGCGCCCGCGCTGGGGCTGTTTCATGACGGAAATCTCGACCAAAGGATGCGCGCTGGTTTTGAGTTGCCGGCCCTGCGGGAGCAAGTGATCGATCAGGTCCGCCATCAGGCCGCCGTGGCCCTGAGAGCTGTGCCGATAGTACAGCCCGCCAACGTCCCACGGCACAAAGGCCATCTTGCCTTGGCCATGCTCGGCCAGCAGCAGGCCCGGCTTGTCCGTTTCAACTTTGTCAGTCCAGACCTTTTCGGGAGGTCCGAACATGGCCGGGGGAATCAAGGTCAGCAAAGGCTTGGCCAGTGGCTTCAACTCCAGGAATTCGCCATCGAGCAACAGCAGTCGCGTGTTCTTCAGCGAAGGCAAGAGCGCGTGGTCATGAATGCGCCAATAACCGCGCGTCTGTGGCTGCCGGCCGATAATCCGGGCAAACTCGAATTTCGGCGGCGTGGTACCCGCAACCAATAACCGGCCTCCGGCGCGGACGTAACGCTCCAATTCAGCCGGCGCGCCATCCGGCGCGATGACCAGGTCGTACGCGCGCGCCGGGTCGTCCAGCCATTTTAAGTTGTCCGACACGGCAAAGGGAATGTGCTGTTCGCTGAGCAACCGGAAAAATCCCCGGTAAGAATTTGCGTTGCCGCGCAGCAACAGCACACGAGCGGCGCTCGCCTGTCCCACGTACAATCCAGCGTGCGCTGCATGCCATTGAAAAACCGGCCGCGCCGCGATCAAGGCGCTGCGATCCTCCTGGTCCATCGTGCCGTGCATGTTCAGCGCCGGCGGCCCGCCGTGCGCCATGGCTTGATACAGGCGCAATTGGATTTCCGGCTGCGGCACCGTCACAAAGCGCCACGGGAAATCGACGAAGCTCATGCAGAGGTTGAACGCCATCTTGGCCGGTTCGGAATTGCGCGCGCGGTTGACGTTGTCACTGGCCGAATAAGGCCACAGCGGCAGGGCGCGGCCCACCGCCGTGTTGGATTCCGACATGATGCCATCGGTGTGCTGCTGGATATAGGTCAGAAACGCGGCCCGCGGGCGCTTCCGGTGAATCAACTCGGCCAACTGCGCCGCCACTTCCTGCGCGGATAGAGCCAGAAACTCGCCGTACTCGGCATCCGTTGTCGCAGGCAATGGCCGATGGTATCGAGCTTGGAAGCGCGCTTGGCAGGCGTCACACTGGCAGGGCCCCATCGGGTTGCCACTGTAGTCCGAGGACGGATTGCCGAACATATTGAAGAAGAGAGCATCAACGTCGTAACGTTCCAGCGCCTCCGCCAGGATTTTCGGCGCATGACTGCGATAGTAGCCGCCATTGATGCAGGTCGAGTAGAGACCGTTGTAGATGGCCGGTTGGCCGTTCACGCGCTTGAAAAACCATTCCGGGCGCGCATCGAAGACCGGCTTTTGCGTCTTGCTCAGGTCAAAACGGCCAATGACACGGAGGCCGCGCGCGTGCGCTTCCTTGAGCATTTCGCCAAACAAATCGCGGCCGGGAGGCAGATGCGGACTGGGATAATGAAACTCCACTTGCGTCGGGTAATAGGCCACGATGCCGCCCATACCGAAAAGCAGCGTGTTGGCGGGAAACTCAGCGACTTGCTCGGCCAGCCGCTTGGCCTCGAGTCCAGCGTCAGTCTCGCGCAGATTGGTTTGAATGAGCCGGACCGGTTCGTCCATCCACCAGCATTCCTCACTGTGGCACGTGCTCAAGCTGAGAGCCGCAAGCAGAAAGGGAACAAGAGGGGGGTTCATGGTCTTTCCAGTATGCTTGTTCTGAGAAGAATGCAACGCAAAGCAAAGCAGTGGATAGGCAATAAGGCCGAATCGCAATCCATTCATCCTGGATTCAGAAGGGCCAGCAATGTCGCGCGGATGCGGCCGCAAATCTCCATGGCCTCGCGGGCTTCTTCCGCGTCCGCCGACTCGCCGGGATAGCGAAAATCCACTCTTTAACGCTTTCGTTCATGCAGGACGATGCCGCGATCAAACGCCTCGCGAATCAAGGGATCGCCTTCCACATAACGCCGGGCGGAATCATCGGGACGACGCGCCAGCAGGTCCACGGGGAATGGCGGTTTAATCCGATTCAGGATTTGGAGTGACTTGCGAAAATTCTTCCCTTCAAAGGGCAGGATCACGAGCAGATCGATATCTGAGTCGGATCGGGGCTGACCATACGCATAGGAGCCAAATAAGATGATCCGGTCGGGTTGGAACTCCTGAACAATTCGCTCGGCCAGTGCGCGTATTTGATCGTGGGCAATCATGTCAGTCTTGTTGCGCTTCAACTTGCACGCGCTCGGTTTGCGGCCGAGCAAGAAAATGTTCCTGGGTCTCCAATCTAATGCTCACAACCGCAATCTAGCTTTTGCGATGTATGATGGCAACGCTTCACTTTAGCCACGCAGCGTGAACAGGCGCGTCCCGATACAGCAGCAGGCCTGTCAACCGTCCCTTTTCGATTGCTTCAGGCGCTGGCGCAGAAACCAGATCACCCCCGCGAGGAGGATCAGGATGACCACCACATCGGCCTGATGGGAATATTTCTGGACGATCTGCCAGTGCTCGCGCAGCTTCATCCCGCACACGAGCAAAAAGGTGTTCCACATCGTCGCGCCGAGCAACGTCACGAGCAGGAACGGCAGCAAGGGCATTTTCCCCGTGCCCGCCGGAATGGAAATAAAATGCCGAACCACGGGAATGAAACGGCTGATGAAAATCGTCAGGACCCCTTTCCTTTGATGAAAGAACTTTTCTGTTCGCTCCAGATCGCGCTGGTTTAAAAGCAGATACTTCCCCACTTTCAACACCAGCGGTTTGCCGCCGTAATAGCCCATCAGGTAAGAGAGCAGGGAGCCGATAATCGAACCGAGACTTGTGGCCGCAATGGCCAGGGAAAGGTTCCATTTGCCGTCGGCCACTTGAAAGCCGACGAACGGCATGACGGCCTCGCTGGGCACCGGGGCGATCATGCTTTCCAACGCCATGAGAAAAGCCGCGCCTGCGTAGCCGGAGGTATCCAAGATCTGAACCGCTAAATTGCTCACCATTTCGGTAATCATTCTGCGTCGTTCTGGGAGCAGACTGGCAAACCTGCTGGGCGACGCGCAATGAAATTCTCCCCTCGGTGCTTAAAAATCAGTTTTGCCTTTGCACGGATGGCAAAGAGACGCATCTTGTCCGCCTCGATTCAAGAATGAAAGCCGCCATCCTATACGGCAAAGAACAGGTCAGAATTGAGGATATCCAACCGGCCGCCCTGAAGCCGGGGGAGGTCCGAGTCACGATTGAGGCCGCGTTGACCTGCGGGACAGATCTTAAAGTCTTCAAGCGCGGCTACCATGCCAAGATGATCGCGCCACCCGCTGTTTTCGGGCATGAACTGGCAGGCGTCATCAGCGAAGCCTCACCCGAAGCGGATGGTTGGAAGGCGGGAGACCGAGTGGCCGTCGCGAATTCAGCGCCGTGCGGGAGCTGCTTTCATTGCCGGCATCAGCAGGAAAACCTGTGCGATGACCTGCTTTTCATGAACGGCGCCTACGCGGAATCGATTGTGGTCCCGGAACGAATCGTGCAGAAGAACCTGCTGCGCCTGAAGCCCGAAACCGCTTTTTGCGATGCTGCCTTGGTCGAGCCGCTGGCTTGCGTGGTCGAGGGCATCGAGGACTTGCGTCTGCAGCCCGATGAACACGTGCTGATTCTGGGGGCAGGTCCCATTGGCCTCATGTTTGCGGTTCTGGCCAGGCATTTGGGCTGTGCCGTGACCGTGGCGGGCCGCGGCGAATCCCGATTGCAGACCGCGCGGCGGCTCGGAGCAGCTCAAGTCATCAATGTGCAGGACAAGACTGGACTTGTCGCTGCCGTGCGGTCGGCATCCAACGGCTTGTTTGATGTCGTCATCGAAGCAGTGGGAAAACCGGAGACCTGGGAGGCGGCGGTGCAACTGGTTCGCAAAGGCGGGCGGGTCAATTTTTTCGGCGGTTGCCCGTCCGGGACCCGCGTTTCCCTGGACACAGCGCTGTTGCATTACTCGAATCTGACCTTGCTGGCGAGTTTCCATCACACTCCGCAAGCTGTCCGGCGTGCTTTGGAATACATCGAAGCGGGCCTGATTCATGCCGGTGATTTTGTGACCAGCGAATGCGCCTTGAGCCAGTTGCCGCAGTTGTTCCAGCGCATGGCCGCAGGCAATCATGCCGTCAAAACCCTCATTCGCGTGCATGAATAAGCTCTGCGCCCAGACCGCCCGTGCCGCTATTCCTCGATGCGGTAAAGGTGCGTCTTGGTCCGGAGAAAAAAGGCCCGGCCGGCAATCGCGGGCGAGGCCATAAATCCATCTTCGAGGTTGTTTTCGGCCAGTACCTTGAACTGTCGTCCAGCTTCAATGACGGTCGTCTTTCCTTCCTCGCTGAAAAAGTAAATGCGCCCCTCGACCGAGACCGGGGAGGCTGAATAATTGCCACCGACGCGTTCGCGCCAGACCTCTGCGCCGGTGCTGGCTTCAAGGCAACTGGCGATGCCGCCATCGTCAACCATGAAGATCAAATCACCGATCAACAAAATGGATGGCTTGCACGGGACATTTCGCTTCACGCTCCAGGCGACCTGGAGTTGATTGGTGCCGGGACCGGAAGGATTATTGGCGTCAATGACCGGGTGCTGGGCCAGACCGTTGCTGTTGATTCGGACCGCCAGAAGCTGGCCCTTGGGGAAGCCGGTGGGATAGAAAACCAATCCGTGTCCGGTCACGGGCCGCGTGGCGGCCGAGTGGCTGGTGCGGTCTTCCACGCGCCAGAGTTCGTGGCCGGTCGCCAGATCATAGCCGTAGGCCGCCTTGGCCCCGAGGCTGATGAGGGTGGGTTTTCCCTCTAAAACCAGGTTCTGAGGCGTGGCAAAAGCCTTGCGCAAATCTCCTTCGGTCTGCGGCTTGCCCTCGGCGTCGAGGTCCTGAAAATCGATCGACCGTTCCTTGCGCCAGACCGTTTTGCCTGTGGCCTTGTCCAGCGCGACCACAAACTGCTGATCGCTGCCGTCAAACTGCAGAATGAGCCATTGACCGGCGAGAATGGGAGACGAGCCCGCGCCTCGGTAATGGTTGCACTCGAAGTCGCGCCGTTCCCAGAGCACCTTCCCGGTCTGGGTGTCGAGGCAGGCGGTACCGGGCGAACCGAACGTTACATAGACGCGACCCGGTTCGAGCGCCGGCGTCGGTGACGCATAAGTGTTAAACTTGTGCGCGAACTGGGGGTTCGCCACCTCAAAGAGCTTCAGGTCGTGAACGATCCGGCCGCTTTCCCGATCGACACAGACCGCGAACAACTCCCGGCCATCCTCCGTCGCCGTCGCCATCCAGACTTGCGCACCCAGCACCACGGGCGAGGACCAGGCGCGGCCATGAATCGCGGTTTTCCATTTGATGTTCTTCGTCTCGCTCCAGGTCAGCGGCAAACCAAGGGCAGGGGAAAGGCCTTGGCCGGTCGGGCCTCGGAATTCCGGCCAATCCTCTGCGGCGCTGGCCAACGGTGAGAGAAAAACGAGCCATCCCAGAAATGTGTGCCTGATGAGAATACATTTGTGCATGTTGTGATGCCGATTAGACAAGATGACGCGGCTGCATATCAACCAGTTTTTTTCTCGGTGAAATTGCCGTAATGCCTCAGTCACCGCGGGCGGAGCGCCGGCTTGTAGCCGGCTTGCCACGTCTGATCCCACCAAGCCGGTTGGAAACCGGCGCTCCGCCCGCCATGACTGAGGCATTACAAATTGCCGGGCTATTCTGAGGCAAACGGGTTATCCTGGCGGCATGCCGAAGAAACTGTTTTTGTTGGATGGAATGGCGCTGGTTTATCGGGCTCATTTTGCGCTCATCAGCCGCCCGATTTTCACCTCGAAAGGCGTCAACACGTCCGCGCTCTACGGTTTCACCCAAACGCTGCTGGAAATCATGAAGAACCAGCAGCCGACGCACCTGGCCGTCGTGTTCGACACGGAAGCGCCGACCCAGCGCCACAAGGATTTTCCAGAGTACAAAGCGCAGCGTCAGGCCATGCCGGAGGACCTGAGCAGCGCTTTGCCGCACGTGCGCCGCATGATCGAAGCGTTCAATGTGCCGGTCATTGCTTGCGATGGGTATGAAGCGGACGATCTGATCGGCACGCTGGTGCGCCGCGCGGAAAAGGCGGATTTCGAGTCGTACATGGTGACGCCGGACAAGGATTTCGGGCAGTTGGTTTCCGATACCGTCTTCCTGTTCAAGCCGGCGCGGATGGGCGATGCGGTGGAAATCATGGGCGTGCCGGAAGTGCTGAGCAAATGGGGCATCCAGCATCCCGCGCAGGTGATCGATGTGATCGGATTGTGGGGCGACGCCTCGGACAACATCCCCGGCGTGCCGGGCATTGGCGAGAAAACCGCCGCCAAATTGATTGCCCAATATGGCAGCGTGGAAAACCTCCTGGCACATGCGAATGAACTGAAGGGCAAACTGAAGGAGACCCTTGAAAGCTTTCGCGAGCAAGCCCTTCTTTCCAAGCGCTTGGCGACCATTCTTTGCGACGCTCCTTGTCCTATCGATCTGGAAAACCTGGAAGTCCGGCCACCGAACCATGAGCAACTCAAAAGCCTGTTGATCGAGTTCGAGTTCAATTCCCTTGGCCGGCGGCTGTTTGGCGACGACTTCAAAGCGGGCAGGGGATTCGGCTTGACGGCGCCGGGAAGCCAGGTGTCCCTCCTGCTGGTTGCATCGCCGGAAGCTCGGAAAACTGCGTCGGATAAAGGAGTCGCCGCAGGGGAGCCAAAGCCGTCGGCACCCCAGGAGACGCCGATGCTCCAGGCCAATCTGAAAACGATGGCGGACGTGCCGCACGATTACCGGATCGTCAACACGGCCCAGGAACAGTCGAGCCTGATGAGGAGTTTGACGGAGGGGACTGCCTTTGCGTTGGCCCTGAACGCGACAGGTGAGGACCCAAAACAAGCCCGGCTCGTCGGGATTTCCTTTTCGGCAGCGCCGCACACCGGATTTTACGTTCCTTTGTCCAATCCAGGCCGCGAAGTAGCCGACATTTTGACTGCGCTCAAACCTGTTTTGGAGAATGAGCAGATTGAAAAGGTGGGGCACAACCTGAAGTTTTGTTTGAGTGTCCTTAAATGGCAGGGCATTTCGGTGCGCGGGAAACTGTTCGACACGATGCTGGCCCACAGCTTGATCGAACCTGAAATGCGCCACACGCTCGCGTACCTGGCGGAAGCGCATCTGGGCTACAGCCCGGTCGCGCTGGACAAAACAGGCGGCCTCAGGAGTCCGTCGCAGCTTGATTTAAGCGGAGCTCAGCCGGACCAGGCAGCCCAGCAAGGCGCTGAACGGGCCGATCTTGCCTGGCAACTGCGGTCTGTCCTGGAACCGTTCCTGAAGCAAAAGGGCCAGGAACGCGTTTTCTACGACATTGAAGCGCCTTTGCTGCCGGTCCTGGTCGATATGGAATTCGAGGGAATTCGACTGGATGCAGTCGCTCTGGCCGAGTTCGCGGACCAACTGGCAAAAGAAATGGCGGCGCACGAGAAAGCGATTCACCGGCTGGCCGGCAGGGAATTCAATCTCAATTCACCGAAGCAACTGGGAGAAATTCTTTTTGAGGAGCTCAAAATCTCCGCCGGCCGAAAGAAGACCAAGACCGGCCAATACTCGACGGACGAGCAGACTTTGCTGACCTTGGCGCCGGACCACGAAATTGTGCGGCGGCTGCTCGAATTTCGCGAGATGAGCAAGCTCAAATCGACCTACGCCGATGCCTTGCCGGCCGCTCTTTGGCCGGCCACGGGCCGGGTGCACACGACCTACCACCAGGCGGCCACGGCCACAGGGCGTCTCAATTCGCAGAATCCGAATCTGCAAAACATTCCCATCCGCTCGGAACAGGGCAAAGAAATCCGCAAAGCGTTCGTTCCTCGCCATGCCGGGTATCTGCTGCTGTCAGCCGATTATTCCCAGATCGAACTCAGAATCATCGCCGCGCTCAGCCACGAAACCGCCATGCTGGAGGCCTTCCAGAGCGGCGTGGACATTCACACGGCCACGGCCGCCCGCGTCTATGGCGTGTTCCTGGAGATGGTGACGCCGGAGATGCGGCGCAAGGCCAAAATGGTGAACTACGGCATTGCGTATGGCATTTCCGCTTTCGGCCTGGCGCAGAGACTCGGCATTTCACGCCAGGAAGCCGGCGCCATCATCGACCAGTATTTCGCGCAATTTCCCGGCATTCGAAAGTACATGTCCGACACAATCGCCGTGGCCCGGCAGCAAGGTTACGTCGAAACGATCACCGGCCGGCGCCGCTACCTCCGAGACATCAGTTCCTCCAACGCCACCGTGCGCGCCGCGGCGGAACGCAACGCCATCAACGCTCCCATCCAGGGCACCGCCGCCGACATGATCAAGATCGCCATGACCAATATCCATCGGGAACTGAGCGCGCGAAAATTGAAAACCCGCATGCTGCTGCAAGTCCACGATGAATTGGTCTTCGACCTTTACGAACCGGAGCAAGGCGAGGTCTTGCCGGTCATTGAAGAAAAAATGAAGACCGCCATTCCCCTGGACGTTCCCATCGAGGTCGAAATGGGTCTGGGCAGGAACTGGCTGGAGGCGCATTAGGCTCTTACTTATCGGGACTTGGGGCGGGTCTTGCCTCTTTACCCGGCTGCATGTCTTTCTCCTGCTTTTTGATCATGGGGGCCTTCTTTTCAACCTCTTCCAGGAGTTCTCTCGCTTGTTCCGGAGTTCTGGTGACCTGGGTGCGCAGGAAGACCATCAACTCGACGTCGCGGGTGATTTTATCCTTCTTTTTGAAGGCCCAGCCTACGCCCGGGATGCTGCCAAGAATCGGGACCTTGCGCACCGTATCCGATTTTTCCTGTTGGATGATCCCGCCCAAAACCACGGTCTGTCCGCTCTTGACCACCAGGTCTGTCCGGAAGTTACGGGTGTCGAGAATGGCCGCTCCATATAACGTCTCCCCCGGACGAATGTTGGAGGATTCCGCCCGGATTTTAAGGGCCACTTCCTCCGAGTTGTTGATGTGGGGAGTGACTTCGAGAATGATGCCGACATCACGGTAAGTGTAGCTGTCGTTTCTTCCTCCCAGCCCCGTGTTCAGAATGCTGCCGGAAAGGAACGGCACCTGCGCGCCCACGAACAATTTGCCCAGCTCATTGTCCGCGATGTTGATTTGAGGCTCGGCCAGGACCTTGGAATCGCTGTTCTTGCGCAGGAACTGGACCAGGAAGTCGAGGTTGATCGAGGTATCCAGAACACCCGTTCGCAAGGAATCGGCCATTTTGGAACCCAAAAAAACGTTCTGGTACGAGCTGCCGCTCTTAGCCAGGATGGAATTGTCCAGGTCCTCAGCAGTGTAAGTCTTTCCGTCCGGCGACCAGCGGACACCCAGTTTGTCCCGAAAATCACTCGAGACTTCGATGATCTTGGCCTCGATCAAGACCTGGGCAGTAGGCGCGTCCAGGTCGTTGATCAGCTTCAGGACCTGGGGCAGCAAGTGGACGTTGGCGGTGACCAGAAGTGAGTTGCTGCGTTTGTCGGGCACGACGCGGACCCTGCCCACGAGATCGCTGACCGGCCGAACAGTGCTCCGGCCATCGGAGGAGCGGTAGGTCTCCTGCTGGCCGCCCAGCCAGGGATAATAGGCATCTTCCTTTGTTTCCTTTTCCAATTCAAAGCCGACTTGAGATGCGCCGGCCTGCTGCTGTTGCGTGCGGACTTCGCCGGGAGCTCCTTGCTGTGGCGCCGCGCGCAACGGCGGCGAGCCACCCTTGGCAAACAGAATATTGATGCTGCTCGCCACGGTGACAGACTGGGCAAATTTGAGACCCAGCCGCACGGTTGTTTCACCCGCCTGCGAGGAGACATCCAACTGTTTCAGGACTTCTTCCACCGCCGCCAGATGTTCCTGCGAATTCGCTGTGACGATGATGGAGTTTGAATAGGGCTCGCTGGTGATGCGGACCTTGCCGTAAAGCCGGCCGACATTCCGATCGGCCGTCTCCTGGGGATAATCATCGTAATACCAATAGGGCCGCTGTTGTTGCTGTTTTTTGAGAAAAAGCTCATTGAGGACATCCTCGATATCGACGGCGCTGACATATTTGAGCGCGAAGATCTTTGGCGCAAGGCTGCTGTCGGTGACCGGCTCATCGAGTGTCTTGATCATCCTGGCGATACTCTCCATCGACCCAGGCGGGGCCTGGACGATCACCGTGTTGCGTCTCCGGTCGGCCACCACGCTCATCTTCTTCGAGCTCTTGCCACCACTGGAGGAAGAAGAGAAGAAATAGTAAGGATATCTCGATTGGCTATCCTGATCCTGGCTGAGGTCCTTCAATTGCTTCGCGACGTCCTCGGCGTCGGCGTTCCGGAGCGGGAAGGCCTGCATGATCTTCTCCTGCGCATCTTCCGTGTCGAGTGTGGCCATGAGTTTCTCGATGGTTTTGAAGTTGGCTTCGCTCGAAAGGACGATCAAGGAGTTGGCCCGGCTGCTGGCGGTCACCTCGATGACGTCCTTGAGCGATTTGCCGCTCATCTTCTGGTAGAGAGGGCCGAGCTCCTTGACCAGGTCTTCGGCGCTGACGATCTTCAGCGGGATCACGCGCACTCCCACGTCTTCGGGCTTGTCCGTGTCCAGAATATCGATGAGTTTCTTGATTTCGGGCAATTTCGATTTCGGCGCGGCCACGATGAGCCGGTTGGCCGTCTTGTCCGGCCAGAGTTTTATTTGCTGGCTCGGCGCTTGAGATTCACCGCTCGGGGGCTGGGGGGGACCGCTTGACGGTGGAGGTCCGCCGCTGGGCATGGGACCTCCGCCGCTTGGAGGGAGCGAGGACTTCCTTTGCGATGAAGGAGATCCCGATTGGGCATTCAAGATAAGGCTCAGGAGGTTAGACAGGTCCTCGGCCTGCGCGTACTTCAAGGTATAGATTTCGATGACCGAGTCGGACACGGAGGTGATATCCAGCTCCTTGATGAGCTCTCCCAGCAACCGCAGGTTGTCGTTGTAATCGGTGACGATCATCTGATTGGCGCGGTCGTCCACCTCAATCGTGGCTTTTTCCGAAAGCACGCCACGAACCTTTTCCCTCAGTTCGCCGGGCTGAACGTGCTGGAGCGGAAAGACCTTGATGAGCCGCTGCCGTCCTTCGGGGATTTCCGTGCGCGAGCCATCCACCAGCTCAGGACTTAACTTCGGTTCCTGGCCCTCGGGCACGATGAGGATGGACTTGCTGGATTCGATCGTGGTGAAACTCTCCAGGGCCAGAGCGCGATACACGAGAGTGACGGCTTCCCGGAGGGTGAGCTTCTTGGAGCTGACAATCGTCAGTTGGCATTGAACCTTGGGATGCTTGACGACACTCTTGCCCGTTGTTTTCGCCAGCCACTGAACGACCATGTCCACGTTGGCCCCTTGGAAACTCAACTGGATTTGATCGGTGGGAGAAAGCTGCTCCTGCTCCGCTTTGGCTTGAATGTTCGTTTGCGGCGGCGCAGGGCTTTGCTCGGGCGGCTTCAGCGCCGGTGTTTCGGAAGGGCCCGGAGCAGCGGCTTGCGCGGTTGAGGGTTCCGGCTTCGCCGCCGGCGGCGCAGCGTTGGTCACTCCTGGTGGAGGAGCATTCGTCAGCGCGGCGGGGGAAACATTGGTGCTGGCCGATGGCGGCGGGCCGGTGGGTTTTTCTGTCTGCTCCTTCTTTACCCTGGTTTTCTGATCGTCTTGCACTGTGACGGGACCGGGTGAGTTCCGAAACTGCAGAGCAGCAACGATCCCCAGACAGAGGAAGGCTGCGATAAGACCGAACTTCACAATGGGATTTAGCGGTGGTTTCACTTGGGATTCTCCTTTTCTTTGGGCAAAAGCGTTTCGCTGCCGAAACCTGAAAAGACGGTCAATTCCTTCCTCTGCCCCTCGTGTTCAATCAGCACGCGGTTGGTGCCAATCCGGAGCAGCTTGACCCCGCCCAGCTCCTCGCCCTCTTTCAGCAGGCCGGTCTGGCCGCTAGGAGAGCGCAGAACTGCGTCGTGGCCGGCGATGCCGAGGAGGGCCATCGGCAGCGGTCTGATGACAGCGCCCAAGATTTCGCTCTGGGTGATGCGTTCAACGCGCGCCTGAATGGCCGGCGGGAGGTCCGGAGCCATCTTTCCCATCTCCGGGCGCGGGCCGGCAGTCATGGCCCGGCTGAGAGCATTCGGAGCTTTGTTCGTGGGCGGGACATTGGTGGTGTTCCTTGCGATTTCCTGGAGCGGGGGAAGATTCGTCGCTTTCGCACCGGACAGCGTGTTGGAACCGGCAGACGAGACGAGCAGGGCAGGGATGTTCAGGCGCTCCAGCGGGTGCTTGCGAGCCGCGACGCGCCAGAACTGACTGAGCATGAACACCGCCAGCCCCAGACAGATGATCTTCAATACCGAGTCGAAACGCTCAAGCACGGCGCACCTCCTCGATCTTCCATTGGTCAAAATCCAAGATGATGATCGTCACGTTCAGTTTGATCATGCCCGGCTTGGTCGCTTCAGGGCTCAATTGAACCGAGTCGAGGATCAGCGGATAGCCGAGCGTTTCCAAGCGATTAAGAAGTGCCATCACCGCCGGGACGGGGCCGATGCCCTCGAGTTGCATCGAAGCCAGCTCTTTGGCGGAGGGGCGCGCGGCCGATTCCCGGATAGGCCCAAGTTGCACTCCGCCGGTGGTGGCCGCCTTCTGGATGGCGGCGCTGGCTTCCGCCACCAACGACGCCTTGGATAGCTTCGAGGGATCCATGCGAAAGGTCTCTTTCAGCTTCTGCATGAGGAGGGCCTTGTTCTCGTAGGGCTGAAGCTCCTGCTCGAGTCTTTGGGCTTCCCTGACAAGTTTCAGATACTCGGCGCGATTTGTCTCAAGATGCTTCCACGCACGCAGGCCGTAGAAGAGAAGGAGGTAGATCACGATGCCCACCGCAGCCGTGCGGATAGTGCGTTTTTCACGATCAGTTAGGGCGGGCATAAGATCACTTCTTGAGCTCGTTCGGCGAGACTGACGGTGGCAACCCGCCAATTGTTGAATGTTGAGATGTGACCCCAGCGGAGAAACGGACGGTGACCTTCTGCCGGTCGGGCGCGGGTGTTTGCTCCTCGAGGACCACCGTTGAGAAAAAGCCTGAATCGATCAGTTTTGACCGAAAGTCGGTCGCTTGTTGCGAGCTTTGCATCGTCCCCCGAAAGGAAAGATTTCCGCCGCGATTCATGGAAAGAGACTCAAAGCGCGTCCCGGGGGCGGCCGCATTGGCCATGATAAACAGGGCATCCAGATAGGGTGGCCGGTTCGTTTGCAGGAATTGGAGGAAGCTCAGTTCCCGATCAACATTGGGCAATCTCTCTCTGTAAGTCTTCATCTCCTTGAGTGTTCTGGCAAGACGCGGCTGCCGAAGAAAGGTCTCCGCGTAGCGGAGGGAAAGGAGCGCGCCGATGGCGAGCAAAACTGCGGCGATCGCCCATGTCCATTTGTCGGGCCGGGCGGCGGCTGCGCGGACTTTTTCTCTCTTGTACTGAAGAATGGGCAGTGGGCAGCTTTCCTCTTGCCCGGAAGACATCCGAAGGCCGAGAGTGGTCGCGGAGCAGCCTTCGCCTGGCGTTATCTCGATCCGTTCGCATTCGACGCTGCCGCCCAGGGCTGCGGCCAGCCACGGTGCAAAGTCCTGCAGACGAGTGCTTTTCCCGGAGAGGTAGAGCTTTCGCCCAGTCCAAATGCCGTTGATGAACCCGGCCAGCAAGCCCAGCTCCGACCGCAGAGCAGCCTGAATCTGCGACTGAAGCTCGGCGCTGGCAGCAGATGCCGCATCCGCAGTAATCTTTATTCTCTCCGCCTCGTCGTGACCGATCTGTAGTTTCTTTTCAATCGCGCGGGTGAGGTCCTCGCCGCCCCACGGCAGAATCCGGACGGCGGCGGGAGCGCCATGATCAAAGGCGATCAACTCGGAGTGCCGGAGACCGACATCCAGGATCGCAAACGAGCCGGGTGGCTGACGGCAGAGGGAACTGCGCGCCAATGCGCCCAGAGTGAAGACCGGGTTCAAACCGCACGCGGAAAGAATCTCCGCATACTCCTCGATCACCTCCCTTTTCACCGCGATTACAAGCCGTTCGTGGCCGGTGGTGGCGCCATTGGCCGGCAGGTTCTCCCGGTTGAGTTGGGAGTAGCCCCAGGCCAATTCGTCCGGAGGGAGTGGAAATTCAGTTTCAATCTGCAGAACAAGCAGGCGCTGGAGTTCTTCCGTGGTCGAGGAAGGGAGGGCAAGCCGGCGCAGAGAGACGCCCCTGGCTGCGATGGCGCAAAACGCGCGCTGCCGTTGGCGCCAGCTCTTCTGCTTCAGAAAACTCTGCAGGCCCTCCGCCAGCCTCTCTTTGCAGGAGTCGGTCAATCGTCCGTCCTCCTGGCGGTCGAGCGGCAATTCCAGGCCGTCGTCACCATCGAGCACCTTCAGCGAACTTTGGCCGATTTCGATATAAAGGCACGGTGAATTCATGAGATGGAACGTTTTGGCGGCAGGCCAGTTCGCGTTGCGGTCCTTGGTTTCACAAGTCCTCCCGGTAAGAAAGAGTTTCCATGCCGAAGGAACTGAGGTGGACGGTCACCTGCATGCGCTTGCGTGCTCCCGTGGAATTCACCTTTCCTTCGCTCACGATGCGAAACGTCTCCGAGCGGGCCGTCACCTTCGGGGCGACCTGTTTGAAAATCTCCCGATTCATCCCCGGCACTTTCAAAAGCCCCGCGATGTTCGGAAAGAATCCAGCCGAATGCCGGTGCGAGATGATCGCCTGGGCCAGCTCCCGGCTGATCCCAGGCAGGCAGACGAGAATGGGGAGACTCGCGGTGTTGATATTGATCGCGCCGCTTTGGTCCTGGTCGTCAGACGTCGTCAGGTCATCGGCAATCTCCATCAGCAGGTCTTCGCTCACCAGTTTCGGTCCGGTCGGCTGCAAAGCCGGGTTGATCGGCGGTTGGGCGGATGGGGGAGAGGGTTGTCCGCCCGGGCCGGGCGCGGGCTGAGGAGGTGGCTGGTTCTGCGGGTTGACGGCCGCGACGTCCAGAAGGTCTGCCAGGTTCTCCAGGCGGTTTTGGCCGCGGTAGGCGGCAATCGCCTTGGCCAGATCGGCGGAAATTCCGGGAACGGAGGCCAAGGAGCTTTCCGCGGCCGATTGGACATTGACTCTCGCCTGGCCTGCGGCGTTGGCGTTCTGAACCGAGGAGTCAAGTGTCATCAGGCCGGACCACCCGGAATCGAGGATGCCATCCCGATTATCGGGAGGAGAGGTGTCATTCCCATCGTCTTCCTCGGGATCGAGGAGTCCGTTCTGATTGACATCTTCTCTCAGGAAAAGTTCACGCGGGACCCCGGAGACCATCAAAAGTTCTCGCGAGGTCTGGAGCGGGCCATTTCGCGGGACGTAAGGCGGCTGGAGCGAAGCGTAAAACTCGGCTTCCGCCCCACCCGGGGTCACGGTGTTATCCTCGTCCCGGTAATCAAGGATGGCCGCGGCAATTTCCCGAGTCATCCCCTCGAGCCGGCCGAGTTCGTCGGCCGAGGCGTGGTTCACGTTGAGACGGCTTTCCTCGTCGCTAATCCCATAAATGATTCTTCCGCCCTCATCCTCGCGCCCCTGGCGGAAGACGCGGTATTGGCCGCGTCCGAGCGGAACGTCCCGGAAGTCATGCGGCGCGTCGTAGAGCTCGCCGGTGTGGTTTCTGGCACTTCGTTTGCGGCTGGCCGCATCTTGGTAGAGAAGCGCTTTGGCTTTCTCGATTCCCGCCAGCGCCAGGTAATGCGCCTGGATCAGGTCTCCGTGATTCTTCACCACCCGCAGGTCAAGGCTGGCGGAGTGGAGAATGCCGATCACCACCACTGAGAGGAGCGCCAGACACCAGAGAAGACCCACGAGGACGGAAGCGCTGCGGCGCTGTTCTAGCCTGGATTTGTTACACGCGTGAGCGTGCCTGCGGCTGCACCGCAGATTTCCAGCCTGCTGTACCGCGGGTTTCCAACCCGCCGAAGCGCTCGGCAGTTTGGACACGCTGCCGACTGGAAGCCGGCGATCCAGCGCAGCGCGGCAACGCCGCAACCAACGGAGCGCCGACATTCTTGTCGGCTGCTGCTCCGGCGCACGCTTCGGGCCGACAAGAATGTCGGCGCTCCAGTCCTGCGATAAAACGTCGCCGCCCGCGACAATTTCAGCGGATACTGATAGACTGCAAATCTGTTGCGCTAGAAAGCTGGTGGCCGCCCGCCGACATCCGCCTTGAGCTTGGCCTTCGGATTTCCACCGGTTTAGCTTTCTCCAGAAGCACTCGCGACCTATGGAAGTTCTGGTCCGCATGCTCTAATTCCTTCCTCCAGCGGTTGTTGCCTGAACGGGCTGGCTGGCCGCACCGCTGCCGCTGATGCCGGAGGAGCCGCTGGCAGCGCCGCGCTGCGCAACAGCCGCCAGGTTCAGCCGGGCCACGGTTTGAAACACGAAAGGCGGTTCCTCCGAGCCTGTCTCCGCAGATGACTCGGTCGCCTGTGCAGGGCGAGGATCGAACCGGAGCGTGACGCGCACGGCTTCCGGCATGCCAGAGAGATTCGCGCGGTCCAGCAAGGAGTTCTGTCCGGTCCGTTTGCCTTCAGGGTCGCCCCATTCGTCGTACCAATCGAATCCATCGTAGTACTCGAAGCGGAGACCCCGCAACCCCCGGGCGATTTCTTCCCGGTTCCCCCCGTCCAGCGGCTCCGGGTCGGGGGTGGGATCGCGCCGGCGCCACAGCGTGAATTGGCCGGACTCGGGGTCCTTCTCCAGGAAATAACTAACCTCGCAGAAATCTCCCTCGCGGGGGCGGCGCGGAGTGTAGTTGTGGGTGGCGAAATCGAGGTTGTCCGCTTCCACTTCTCCCGCCGTGCGGTCCATGCCCAGGAAGGCGAAGTCCTTGGAGAGCGGGCAGGCGTGGCGGAGGTCGGCGTTGACCAAGGCCATCGCCACACGGGCGCTTTGCAGGATTTCGTCTCGAGATTCGATCAGCTTTTGGCTTGAGAAACCCGACTCCAGGCAGAGATACGCGCTCACCAGAATCATGGACATGAGGGCGGCGCTGATGACCATCTCAATGAGAGTAAAGCCGGAGGAGCTGCTCAGCTTCAAGGGATACACTGGAAGGGTCGAGGAGTCGCTCACGCTCATCGCTGCCTCCTCTCTTTCCTTTTGGATCTTGCCGAATCCCTCCGGCTGCTGGATTCATCCAGGGTCGAGAAAATCGGAGGATCGAAAAGCAACGTGCGCAATTCGTAAATGGCTTGGCCTGACTTGGAGTTTTGCACCACGACCTCGACCTCATGAAGGCCGTCAATGGTGGTGCTCGTGACCGACTGCTTCCAGCGGTAAAGTGAAAGGCCGGCGCCACACTCACCTTCACTTTCCCCATCCATGAGATAGCCCTCGGCCCGCAGCGTCTCGATCCGACCGGCTGCAATCAAAGCGGCGGTTGTTTGCAGCTCGGATTCCTTGCTGGAACTAAGAGCGGTGGTGATCCCCTGGGTGAGCCCCACCAGCCCGATTCCCAGGATCAGGATGGCGCACATGACCTCGATCAAAGAAAAGCCGGCGGTGCGATGCCTGGTCTTCATTCGCGCTCCAGTTCAATGACGCGGATGCGAGCCGTCGTCGGGTTGATTTGCAGAGCGAGCCGGAAGCCGTCCCGGTCCCGAAGCAGCACCTCGCCGGCCTCCGCGGTTCCATCGGGGTAAAAGAGAATAGCCTCTCTCTGGCTTGGGGCCTGGACATCACCTTCGGCAACCACGGGTCCTGCCTGGCCACCCGGCCCGGAAGCATCCGTCACGGGTCTCCGAATCTCGATGGCGATGCGGGTGTCAAGGTCGCCCTCACCGCCTGGTAGGTCTCGCACCGGTACGAACCGCCGCGCAGGTTGGACACCTGCGCTCCAATCCTCGCTACTGGCCCTCTCCAGAATGTAGCGGCCGGCTTTTCGATCGAGCCTCACCCGGTGGAGTTGGTTCACGGTGACGGCCTGGCTGGCGGCAAGATTAAAAGCACTCACCAGTTTTCGGGCGGTGGAACGCAAGAGCGCATCCTCAAAGGTGCCTTTCATTTCAGGAATGATCAGGGCCGCCATGATCCCGATCAGAACCAGAACCACCATCAGTTCGACAAGAGAAAAGCCGGGCGTTCTTCCGTGCGCACGCAATCTCAGTCGCTTCCATGAAAGCTCCAGTCCACAGGGAGATGTCGAAGAGTCTTGTTTCCCCTCACACCGGCCCTTTCCCCAAGGCTCGGAATCGACCGGGATGTCTCGGAATTTCGGTGTCCCCGCACCACGTATTAACCTCATAATCACCAATTCCCAATATCGGCGCCGTCTCCCTCGCCGCCATCGGCGCCATCGGCGCCTCTCGACCACAGGTCAAAACCTGTCTTCCGCTGGACCCCGGGATTTCGGTACTGGTAGGGGTTTCCCCACGGGTCCGGTCGCAGCAACTTGATGTAGGGGCCGCGCCATTTCTTATCGTCAGCCGAGGGTGGGTCCACCAACGCCTTCAACCCCTCTTCCGTGGTGGGGTGCCGGTCGAGGTGGATGTAGAACCTCTCCAGCGCAGACTCAAGCTCGGCAATGCTGGCCTTGGCCGCGTTGATTTGGGCCTCCTGTTTTGTGCCGATAAACTGGGGAATGATCGTCGCGGCCAGAATGCCGAGGATGACGACCACAACCATGATTTCGATCAGGGTGAAGCCACCCGCTCGCTGTCGAAACAACCTGAAATCCGAAGGCCGAAATCCGAGGTCCGAAGGAAATCCGAAGTCAGAAACCCGAAACCGTGCGCAGGTTGGATTAAGGGCAGACACCCCGCCTGATTTCCGAGGCACTGTTGTTCTTGAGTCTTGGTCAGGTTCGGGCCATCGGACCTCGGAATTCGGCCATCGGATTTCGGATTTCGGCATCAATTGTATTTTCATGCGATTATCTCTCCAATCCTTTCTCAGTTCGCTCACCGGATGGCCCGGCTCATCTTGAAAATGGGGAGCAGCAAAGCGATCACCATGAATCCCACCAACGCTCCCACGACCAAGATCATGGCCGGCGCCAGCAGCGAAATCAGCGTCTTGGTCCGCGCGCGCATCTGGCGTTCCTCGATGTCCGCCACCTTGAGCAGCATTTCATCCAGCTTGCCTGTCTCTTCACCCACGTCGATCATTTGGATCACGGTCCTGGGAAAAATGCCCAGTTTGCGCAGAGGGGTGGCCAGCGAATCGCCGCCACGAGTCTCCTCTGATACTTTCGCAATCTGATTGGCTAACACCAGATTTCCGATTGTGTTCTCCACAATTTTCAAGGCCGGGAGCAGGGAAACGCCGCTTTTCACCAGGGTGCCCAAGGTCCTGGCAAACCGGCCCAGGGCAGCGGCGCGAAAGACCGGACCCATCAGCGGAAGATGCAATTTCCACTTGTCCCAGGCCAGTGCGCCCCGAGGCGAGCGAAAAAACCAGCGCAGACCGCCCACCGCCCCCGTCACGCCGATGATAAACCAGGGCCAGTGGTGGTGCAGGAACCCGCTGATTCTCAGGAGAATCAGCGTGGGGAGCGGAAGAATCTGGAGCATCTCCTGGAGCATGCTGAAAAGCCGCGGCAGCACCACCGTCAGAAGGATCGTCACCGTGAAGATGCCGAATCCCAGCACAAAGACCGGGTACGAGACTGCAGCCAGGACCTCACCCCGAACCTCATCCTCGTGCTCCAGCAAATCGGACAGATCGACCATGACCTCCGGGAGGGCTCCCGCCTCTTCTCCGACTCGGACCATGCTGACGTACAACTTGTTGAACAACCTTGGATGCTCCTCCAGGGCCGCCGAGAAAGCAGCCCCCTTGCGAACCGAATCGGAAATCTTCAGAACCACCTCTCGCAGAGCGGGGTTCTCCTCCTCCTCACCCAGGCCATCCAGCGCCTGCGGAATGGGGATGGCCGCCCCCAACAACGCTGCCATTTCCCGGGTAAAAGCGGTAATCTCTTTCCGCTTGATCCGCTGGCCAAAATGAATGGTCGCGGGCCGGGTTTCCTGCGCCGGCATAGCAGGGGCTTGGACCTCTCCGGGGCTGGAGCAGACTTCCAGGCTCGACGGGAACAGCCCGCGCTGGCCCAGAAGCTGGAGGGCGGTCCTGCGATCCTCGGCATCGATCACGCCTTTGGCGGGCGCGCCGTTGGCCTCGACTGCCTGGTAGCGAAACGCTGTCATTCCAATGAATCTCCGGAGGAAACCCTCAAAATCTCCTCCAAGGTGGTGATTCCCTCGGCCGCTTTCTGCAGCGCATCCGCATGCATTGTCATCATGGTCTTAAGTGCGGCGGCCTTGATCTCGGCGCTGGACCGTCTCTGGAGGATGAGTTCCCGCAGCTCGGGGTTGATCGGCAGCAGCTCGAAAATCCCGATGCGGCCTCGGTACCCCGTGCCGCGGCATTCTTCACATCCGGTCCCGCGGTAAAAGAGCCCCTCCATCTTCCGACCTCCCAGGGCTTCCAGTTTGTCACGCAAAGCGGGGGGCACCGGCCATTCTGCCCGGCAGTGAGGGCATATTCGACGCACCAGCCGCTGAGCCAAAACGCCTTCCAGGGACGAGGAAATCAGGAATGCTTCCACCCCCATATCCAGCAGTCGCGTCACGGCGCCGGCCGAGTCGTTCGTGTGCAGCGTGCTGAAGACCTGGTGACCCGTCAAGGCGGCGCGAATGGCGATTTCCGCCGTCTCCGTGTCCCGAATCTCGCCCACCATCACCACGTCGGGATCCTGGCGAAGAATGGAGCGCAGGCCGTTGGCGAAGGTGAAATTTCGGCTGGGGCGGACAGGAATTTGCGCCACTCCGGGAAGCTCGTATTCGACCGGATCTTCAATGGTCAACATTTTCAATTCCGGCGTGTAAATGCCCTGAAGAATTGCGTAAAGCGTCGTGGTTTTGCCGCTTCCGGTAGGACCCGTAGCCAGGAAAAGCCCATGCGGCTTTTCCACCAGTTTCGCCAGCAAAGCGGACCGTGCCGGGTCGAGTCCGAGTTCCTGGGCCGTCAGCAACTTCGAGGTTTTTTCCAGGAGCCGCAAGACTATGCTTTCCCCGTAGATTGTCGGCATCGTGCCCACGCGGATATCGACGCGGACGCCGCGATGGTGAATCTGGATATGGCCGTCCTGGGGCATGAACCGCTCGGCGATGTTCATGTCGGCCATGATCTTGATCCGGGACACTAAAGCGGCGTGGAGTTGCTTGGGAGGAGGCGGTTTTTCCTGCAACAGACCGTCAATCCTGTACCGCAACTGCAGGGTCTCTTCGAAGGGAACCAGATGAATATCGCTGGCTCGCTCCCGCAAGGCTGTGGAAATGATGACGTTCACCAGATTGATCACCGTCGGCTCGTTGGCCATCACCTCGATGTCGTGCAGATTCCGGCCTTCGACCGTGACACCATGCTCGGGGCTGAGATTCTCGATCATCTGCTCCACCGTCACCTGGTAGCACTCGGCGATCTTTTCCAGGATTTCGGAAACCGGGGCCTCGGACTCCTGCACCTCGAAACCGCTCAGGAGCCGGATGTCATCGATTACCCGTTGGTTGCCAGGCGCGGCCGTGGCCACGTGCAGGGTGCCATTCTGAATCTCGAACGGCAGCACCCGGTGGCGTTTGACAAAATCAGCGGGCAGCGCGCGAACCGCCTCTGGCGCAACTTTGAGCCTGGCGAGACTCGGCAGCCGCCGTTCCGAGCCACGCTGCTCCGGGCCATTGTCATTCATCAAGGCTTCGGAAGCCGTTTGACGTTCCCGAAGGACTTGGTCGAAATTATCCGGTGAATCCTCCTTGGATTTGCTCATCTCTCAACTAGGGCCTGTTTGGCGTATTCCAGCAATCGGTGAAACCTCAGCCACCTTAAGAACTGCCGGTCTTTCAATCAATAAGTTTCCACTTAATGCCTCAGCTACAAAATCATAGACTATTCAAACAGAGAAAAGGTTCAAATTGATGGCCTTTCCCTTTCACTGAACATTAGACCAACCGAGCCACTCCCGCTCACGTCCCGCAAAAATGCCTGCTTCTGTCGTTGTCCTAAGCCGTAATTATTCAGTGGGAAACCACCAATGGACACGAATGGACACGAATCAGCCGCAGCATGGTTCGCTCTCGCGGTCTGGGCTGGCGGTCACTGATTAGTGAACGCTTCACGCAGGCTGCAAAAGCTGAATCAGCCCTGTTTTCATTGGTGTTCATTGGTGTTCATTAGTGGTTGCATTGCATGGATACGGCTAAGCACAGCGCGGCAGGGATGGCACGCGCCATCACTCGTAATTCCGGTAATTCTGCATCCAGGGCGGCCAGGGCCATGTCCGTTTCGAGGCGGTGTCGAATTCCTTGTGCCATTTCAGCTTCCACAGCTCCTTGAGACCAATCTTCCTGACCGAAGAATCCATGAAAAGACCGTTGATCCCGCCTTTATGCCGGTCGATGCAGAAATGATGCATCTCGGCTCCCGCTCCTGCCCACTCGCCATTGTATTGCGGCGGCCGGTCAGTGTGATTTGGGCCGCCGCCTCGCCACATGCTGTCCAAAAACAACGGGATGTTGCTGACGCCGGGCACACTGATCGTGCGCCAGTTGTATTTCGTCGGGCGTCCTTGAATGTCCGCGACGGAAGGGGGCGGATTGTACACCCAATTATTGATTCCATAACTGCTGCGCTCGCCCGTGGCATGCTCGTAGGTGGCGGCAGGTCCGCCATAAACTTCCGCGCCCAAGCGCCGGTTGCCGTTGCGCCACTTAGGCGCCTGGGCCATCGGGCACTTGAGAATCTCCATCTTCGTCGTCCAATACTGCTGCAAGGCTTTGATCCATTCTCCGCGCGCCCAGCCGACGCTGTGGCCTTGGCTGAAGTAACCGTTGTTCTCATCCGTGTACAGCATCCAGATCACACCCCACTGGCGCAGGTTCGATTGGCACGCCGCCGATTTCGCTTTGTGCTTGGCCCGGCTCAAGGCCGGCAATAACAGGCTGGCCAGAATGGCGATGATGGCGATGACCACCAGCAATTCAATCAGCGTAAAGCCTTGAGGACGAAATGTAGCCTTCGGGCGCATCATAACAAACTGACCACTTGTGTTGAACGAATGCAATATGAATCGATACTCCTGGAGCCGGTGAGAAGCTCGGAAAATGGCGGAAAATGGGCGCTTGACACTGGAAACGGCTGGGCCAAGACTGACCGCGTGAATACAGCCGGGAACCAATTCAACGTTAACCGTGTCTGCGTCAAGAAAACAAACGTATCAATAATCCGATCAGCATCAAAATTCGTGACTGATACGGCCCGACTCGCAGCAGCGCAGTCGCACACATGGTCGCGGTTCTCGTGAGACTACAGAACGACAAACAAACTAACCCACTATGAAAATTCCCCATAAAGAACGATGCCTGTGGCTCGCCTGCGGCATCCTGATCGGTTCAGGGCTTGTCACCACGCAAGCCGACTATTCCGCCAAAGTGCTGGGCAACAACCCGACCGCCTATTGGCGGCTGAATGACAAAGTCCAGGTCCCGGCGGCCGATCTCGCCATTAACAGCGGCAGCCTGGGCGCAACTGGGGACGGCTTCTATGTGGGCGCCGCCACCCACCCGGTGCCCGGCGCTTTGGTGGCGGGCTCCGACACCGCCGCCAGTTTCGATGCGACAGCCGGGACCGTGGTGAGCGTGCCCTATTCCGCCGCGATGAATCCCCGTCCAGCATTCAGCGTTGAGGTTTGGCTGAATCCGAACGTCGAAAACGCTGCCGGCACGCTCACGTGCGCGCTCGCTTCCGGGCAATTCGCTTCCCCCCGCTCCGGCTGGCTGATCTACCAGAGCGACACCGGCTGGAACTTCCGAATGTACAACCAGAATGGCACCGCCACTTCCGTAAACATCACGGGTGGACCGGCTCCGGTGGCCGGCACCTGGCACCATGTCGTGGCCGTCTATGATGGCACCACCGCCTTGGTGTACGTGAACGGTGTGCAAGCCGTTTCCGGCACCCCAACCGGATACGTGCCCAGCGCGGGCGGCCCGCTCTTCATCGGTGGCCGGAGCGATTCTTCCTTCTGGTGGAACGGCTCCGCCGACGAGCTCGCCATCTATGGCAAAGCCCTCACGGCGAGCGAAATTGACGCGCATTACAAGAACGGGATCAGCGCCTCGCCGGCCACGTCCTATAATCAACTCGTGCTCAACAGCGGCCCGTTGGGTTATTACCGGTTGAATGAGCCGGCCTTCACGCCGCCCACCACCCTGCCCGTTGCCAAGAACCTGGGCAGTTCCGGTGCGGCCAACGACGGCTCCTACAACCCGGGTGCCGATGCGCAGGCTGGCGGCCCAAGACCCCCAACCTTCAGCGGGTTTGAGGCAGACAACACCGCCGGTGGCTTCAATGGCAGTGCCGGATACGTCGGCACGCCGTTCAATCTCAATGACCTAACTGCCTTCACCGTGATGGGCTGGCTCAAGCGCGGCGTGGGCCATTCCGGGCGCGGCGGCTACTTCGGGCAGAACGACTTGTTGGAGTTCGGCGATGCCGATAATGGCGCGAACATTGAGGCGTGGATCAACGCCTACGGCACCAACATCAAGATCCCGTATCCGTTCCGCGACGACGAATGGGGCCTCATTACCCTGGTTGGGGACAGCACCCAAACCACGCTTTACACGAATGGTGCTCCGGCGAGCACGATCACCCGGACCGTGGACAGCTTCGGCAACAGCAGTTTCAACTTCAATATCGGCGGCGGCGGCATCTTCAACGCAGCCGGCGACTATTTCCTGGGGGCCGTTGACGAAGTAGCCGTGTTCGACAAGGCGCTGACGGCTACGGAGGTGCAGGAGATCTACTACTCTGCCAACATCGCGCCCGTCATCACGACGCAGCCGACCGCACCGTCGCGCGAGCTTTTCGAAGGAAACACCGTGACGTTGAGCGTCGCCGCGGCCGGTACGCCGCCGCTCTTTCACCAATGGCGCAAGGGTGGCGCAGACCTCGCCGGCAAGACCTCGGCCGATCTCCTCTTCAGCAACATCACGGTGGCCGATAGCGGCACGTACGATGTCGTCGTCCGCAACAGCTTCGGCACAGTCACCAGTGCCAGCGTGACGTTGACCGTCAAACCGGCCGACCGCACGCCGCCCACGCTCCAGTACGCCACGGGCAATCGCACCTCCAACGGAGTCCGCGTCTGGTTTTCCGAGGCGCTGGATCCGGCCTCGGCCCAGACCGCCTCCAACTACCAACTCTCCGACGGAGTGACCGTCACGTCGGCAACACTCTCGGCACCCGCCGGCAGCCCTGGTGACAACATCGTGGATCTCGTAACCTCCGCACAGACTCCGGGTCGGAAGTACACGCTGACCGTCAATGGAGTGAAAGATCAAACTGCGCCGGGGAACCCCATTGCCGCCGGCAGCACGATTCAGTTCTCGTCTTGGGTCGTCTTGACGGGTCAACTGAACTTTGAGCACTACGACAACATCTCGGGTGCTGCCGACTCGGACATTGCCCGGGGCTTGCAGGATCCCCGTGTGATCGCCGGCAGGCCCACCACCGCCGGTTTCATCTCCGGCCGCTTCGATACGCGGACCGTTTTCCCGAATGACAGCCACGAGTTCTACCTGGCGCGGATGACCGGTTGGATCACGCCAGCCAAGACCGCGGACTACTACTTCTTCCTCCGCGCCGACGATGCCGCGCGCCTCTACCTGAGCGCGAACGAAACGATTCCGAACCCGGCCACTGACACGCCGATTTGCGCCGAACCGGATTGCTGCGACGGATTCTATGAGCCGGACAGCGGCGATCCGGCTACGACCGCAACTCCGATCACCCTGCAGGCAGGCAAGCGCTATGGTGTGCTGGCCTTGCTCAAGGAACATGGTGGCGGCGACTGGATGATGGTCGCGTGGCGGGAGACGACCGACGCGACTGCCGCGGCCGACCTGCCGTATCTGCCCGGCCAGTATCTTTCCACCGTCGTGGATCCGAACGCGGACTTGCTGTTCGTTAAGCAACCCACCGACCAATTGGGCACGGTCGCCTCGGCAGGCGTGCCATTTGTGGTCGAAGACTTCAACACGACGGACGGCGGGTTCACGGTCGAAACGGTTGGGGATGTGCCGGGGCCATGGTTCTATGACCCTGCCGGGGTGTGGCAAGCCGACAGCGGCAACGACGGCTGCGGCCAGCCGAATAATTCCAGCCTGAACAGTCCCGCTTACACCATGACCCAAGGCGGCGCTCTGACGTTGACGTTCAAGCACCGTTACTCGTTTGAGCCGGAATATGACGGAGGCCAGGTGCGCATCAGTGTCAACGGCGGCGCGTTTGCCGCCGTTCCTCCAGGAAACTTCCGGGAGAACGGGTACTGGGATGCAAACTTGATCGGCAATGGCGTTCTGCTGGGGAATCGAGCTTTCAACGGCAACTCCGCCGGCTACGCCTCGGGCACATTCATCACCAGCGTCGCTTCCTTGGGCACGTTCAAGCAAGGCGACAAGATCGCCGTTCAGTTCCTCGGCGCCTGGGATGAATGCGCCATCGGCACTGTGCCGAACTGGGTCGTGGATAGTTTCCGCATCGATTTGTTGCCGATGATCATCCAGGACTTCAGCGTCAACGACGGGGGCTACACGGCGGAAACCGTGGGCACGCCGCCCGGACCCTTCGCTTATAACGCAGCCAAGGGCGCTTGGATCGCCAATAGCGGCAACGACGCCTGCGGCAGCCCGAACAACTCGTCCATCAAGAGTCCCGCCTATGTTGTGCCCCAGAACGACGAGGTCACGCTCAGCTTCAGCCATCGCTACTCCTTCGAATCCGGACTGTACGATGCAGGACAGGTGCAGATCAGCGTCAATGGCGGTCCCTATACGGCTGTGGCACCGGAAAACTTCAGCGCCAACGGCTACGCGGATGGCCTCATCGTTGGCAATGGCGTCTTAATTGGTAAAAGGGGATTCAATGGCGATTCTCCGGGATATGCCGCCACTAACTATATCACCAGCACGGCGATTCTGGGGAACTTCAAGAAGAACGACACCATTTCGATCAAGTTCCTGGCCGCTTGGGACGAGTGCTCGATTGGCAGCGGCCTTCCAAGTTGGACCATCAAGAATGTCACGGTCTCCTTTGGCAAAGCCGCCAAAGCTTCGACGTTCGATGCGGCAGCGACGGCTACGCTGCGGGGTGATCCGCTCCAGGTCGCCTATCAATGGCAGCGCAACGATGGGGCCGGTTTCGTGGACATTCCGAACGCAAACACTGCTTCGTTCCGCATCTTCCCCACGCCGGCGGATTTGAACGCCAAGTTCCGGGTTGTGGTCAGCGTGGTCAGCGCCCCCATGGTCAGCCTCGTCGGCAATGAAGTGAAGTTGCTGGCGAGTCAGGCGCAAACACCGCCCGAAATCTCGATTGCGATCCAGGGCGGGCAAGTCAAGGTCACTTTCACCGGCACCCTGCAATCGGCCCCGAACGTGGCAGGAACTTATTCAAATGTTCCCAATGCGGTCAGCCCTTACACGGTCACTGGCACTGCCGCCACGATGTTCTACCGGAGCGTCAAGTAAGCGCGATCAACCCCTAATGCGCCGTCCGGTGTGTCCAACTCCGGACGGCGTTTTCATTTTCCGACGGGACATTTGTTTCGTCTGGTCTTGTAGGAGCCGACGTCAGGAGGCTCTGACTGTCTTTGTACAAAGAATGAGCCTCCTGACGTCGGCTCCTACAAGAGATACGGAAAGCGGGCAATGTCTCATTTTGAAAGCGATATAGGATTACTGTGCGGGGCCGCGAGCCTCCTGCTGGCGCGGCGCATACAGACAGGTCTCCGCTCGCAGCGCTCACGGCAACTCACAGGCGTTGGAAACTCGTGCGCCTCCCCATGCGCGCCTGCTGCGGACGGGAACCCGCCTGCCGACCGGCGGGCAGGCCGTCTCCGCGGTCAGCCGTGAACACGCGATTGCGCCGCTTAACATTCCTTGAAGTGCTTTTTTCTGAAATTCTTTTTCCTTGCGCAAGGCTTCTTAATGGCGGTATTGTTTCTGCTAATTCATGACGTTGATCTCAGCCAGTTAAACAACCAAACAAACGGAAAGCTTTATGAAAACCATCAAAAGCAGGACATTCCTCAAATCACTTGCCTCACTTGCGGCCGGACTTATGTGCGCCGCCGCGGCTTATGCGGGAACTTACACCAACGACTTCAGCAACCCAACGCCAACGGGCTTCACGCTCAATGGCGGAACGCGGGCCGATGGCGTCACCCCGTACCCGGCCATCGAAAATGGCTACTTGGCACTGACCTACGCCGAAAACAGCCTGCAAGGCAGCGTTGTCTTCGATGAACTGGACCCAGGAGCCACCATGGGCGGCTTCACCGTCACTTTCAATATGCGCATCGGCGGCGGCTCTTCCACCCCGGCGGATGGCATGGCTTTCTTCTTTGGCAGTGATATTGATGCCAACGCCAATTTCGGCGAGGAAGGACCGGCCAGCACGGCCGGAATCACGGTTTCCTTTGACACGTACGATAACGGCGGCGGCGAAGCGCCAGCCATCGATGTCATGGTGAATGGCGTCCAGGTTGCCCACAAGGTCGTTGACGTTTTCTACATCCTTTCCGACGCCTTCACCAATGTCGTCATCCAACTGAACGCCAATGGCATCATGAACGTCGTCTATAAGGGGCAGATGGTCTATACCAACCTGTACCTGGAAGGTTATGCGCCCATCACGGGCGGGCGGTTCGCGATGGGTGCACGCACCGGCGGGCTGAACGAAAACCTCTGGATCGATAATCTGAGCATCACTACGGCTGTGGCCGGAGCGCCGGTCGCGCCAACCATCAGCGCCCAGAACCAGCCGCAGAACCAAACCGTCAATGAGCGGTCTCCGGTGACCTTCTCGGTGCTGCCGGATGGAACGCCACCCTTCAGCTTCCAGTGGTTGAGCAATAATGTGGCGATTGCCGACGCCACCAATCGCACTTACACCATCGCCAATGTGCCTTTCACGGCCAACGCAGCCAAATACAAGGCGCAAGTCAGCAACGGCGTAGGAAGCATCATGTCTGCTGAGGCGACGCTCACGGTTAATCAGGATGTAACGGCGCCGACCATCACCAGCGTGGCCGGCAGCGAAACGTTCGCTATCGTAACCGTCGTGTTCTCCGAGGCTGTGACAGCGGCAACTGCCGGGACCGCAGGCAGTTACGGTTTGAGCGGCGGACTCACAATTTCGAGTGTGACGGTTGTCAGCCCCACGACCGTTCAGTTGACGACCAGCCAGCAAACGCCCGGCACCAGCTACACTTTGACCGTGAACAACATTCAGGACACGGCCACCACTCCCAACACCATCGCGGCTAACACGACAGCCACCTTTACCGCGTTCGTGCTGAGTCGCGGATTCCTCACGTGGGAATTCTACGGCGGCGTCGGCGGTGCGGCGATTGGCGATCTGGAGGCGGTCATGGCCGATCCGCGATATGTGGCGCGCACGCCGGATCGGACGGTGTTCTTCACGCCCTTTGATACAATCCCGACGTTTGGAAACGATCCCGGACAAGGAAACGACTTTGGGGTGAGGATTAAAGGTTTTTTGACCCCGCCCACGAGTGGTGACTGGCGTATTTTCAGCCGCAGTGACGACGCCTCGCAGATGTACATCAGCACCGATGCCAATCCGGCGAACTTGGGTCCGACTCGCATCACCGAAGAGCCAAACTGCTGCGGTGGTTTTGAGGAACCCGGGGCCGGCGCGGGGACCGAGACATCCGATCCCATCTCGTTGACGGCCGGGCAAATGTATTACTTCGAGGCAATCTATAAGGAAGCCGGCGGCGGAGACTGGATGCAGGTCGCTTGGCGCAAAGAGGGTGATACCACACCGGCTGGCCAGTTGCAGCCGATCGGAGCTGCGTACTTGGCAACGTATGCCAACCCGGGTGCGGCTACCGTAAACATCACGCAGCAGCCGGCCAACGCTTCGACGACCGAGAACAAGACCGCCACCTTCACGGTTGCGGCCACGGGTTCGCCAGCGCCGGTTCTCTACCAGTGGCAGCGGGCCGCACCGGGCAGTGCCACCTTTGCGGATATTGCGGGTGCTAACAGCGCGACCTACACAACCCCGACGCTGAAGCGGGCCTTGGAAAACGGGGCCAAGTATCGCTGCACGGTTTCCGTGCCCGGAAAGAGCACTCCCAGCGCTGAGGTCACGTTAACTGTGGAGATCGACACCACGCCACCGTCAGTCGTGGGCGCGGTCGCTGGGGATAACCTCAAGAGCGTAACCCTGGTGTTCTCCGAAGCCCTTGCCCCTGCTGGAGCTGGAACGTCCGGCAACTATTCCATCCCAGGGCTGACAATCACTGCGGCGGCGGTGGTTAATCCCACCACGGTGCGCATGACGACCAGCGCACAGGCGGAAAACACCTCCTACACCGTGACGGTTAATGCGAATGTGACCGACACGGCCATCCCGCCGAACGCCATGGACCCAGCCGGAAACTCCAAGAGCTTCACGTCGCTGATCCGTTTGGCCGGTATTCTGAAATGGCAGGTCTATACGGGTATCGGCGGCAATGCCGTGTCCGATATGACTGGGAACGCGAAGTACCCGAATAGTCCGGATGCCAGCCGATTGATTGTCGGATTCGACAGCCCGATTTCTTACGGCGAAAACTTCGGCGCCAGAATTAGCGGGTTTGTCACCCCAACGGAGACAGGCGATTACGATTTTTTCATCCGCAGCGATGATGCGTCGCAATTGTTCATCAGCGCCGATGACGATCCGGCCAACCTTTCGACGGCTCCGATTGCCCAGGAGACAGGCTGCTGTGCGGCGTTCCAGGAGACAGGCGCAGGCGCAGAGGAGACCACCGCCGCCCCCATTCATTTGGAGGCCGGGCAGCGGTATTACGTCGTGGCGCTGTATAAAGAGGGTACCGGCGGCGATTATTGCCAGGTGGCTTGGCGCAAGACTGACGATGGCACCGCCGCAGGTGATCTCAGACCCATTGCCCCGGCCTTTGTGAGCGCAGCCTTGAGCCAAGCTGACCTCAACACGATCACGTTGCCCGCGGCCTTAGCTACGCCCATTGGATCAGGCGACGCGAGCAAGCCCGGCTTCAAGGCCAGAATCTATCAGGTCAATCAGCAGGGGGCCACTGCTACCATCAATAGAGTCTCACGAGCGGAGCAGGAGTTGGCAGGTGCCATTGGGCCGAACGTGGCTGACCTGACTGGAGCCGTTGATGGACTCTTCAACATGGACACCTTCATTAACTGGAATCAGGACTTTGCAACCGGCGAGCAAGGCAATTTCCAGTCATCCAGCGAT
>CAYIIH010000020.1:0-40469 GCA_964363225.1 uncultured Verrucomicrobiota bacterium
GCCAAGCGCTGCTCTCGCAGATCGAAAAAACCGCCGCCTTCCTTGGTGGAATGGTTGCCGGCTCGGACCACGATTTCGTCGGGCAAATCTTCCAATAGAATCACCTCGTGGCGAACCAGGGCCAGTGTTCGTTTCAGCATGTTCTGCAATTCGCGCACGTTTCCAGGCCAGGAGTAACTCGAAAGAACTTCGACGGCCTCCGGGCTGAGCTTGACCTGGTCCTTATGCATCTCTTTCGCGTAGCGGGCCAGGAAATGATCTATCAGTAAAGGAATATCCTCGCCTCGGTCCCGCAACGGAGGAAGCTCAACGCGCGCCACGTTGATGCGATGATAAAGGTCCATGCGAAAGCGCTGCCGTCGGGCTTCCTCCTCGAGGCTCAGCGACGAAGCCACGACGATTCGCAAATCGAGATCGATTTCTTTGGTGCCGCCGACTCGACGGATTTTGCGTTCCTGTAATACCCGGAGCAGTTTGGCTTGCAGCCGCAGGGGCAATTGGCTGATCTCATCGAGGAAGAAGGTCCCCTGATTGGCAAATTCCAGCAGCCCCAAGCTCCGGCTCAGGGCGCCGGTGTAAGCGCCTCGTTCGTGCCCGAAGAATTCGCTTTCCATGAGTTCCTCGGGGATGGCGCCGCAATCCACCGGCACAAACGGAGCGGACTTCCGGCGGCTGCTTTGATGAATGGCGCGAGCCGCCAACTCCTTGCCCGTGCCGGTTTCGCCGATAATCAAGACATCGACATCGATCTCGGCCACCCGCCGGATGCTTTCGAAAACGCGCTGCATCACGGGGCTTTTGCCAAGGAACTCACCGAAAGAGTAGGCCCGCTCCACTTGCCGGCGCAGCAGAACATTTTCCTCCCGGAGCCGCTTGCCCTCCAGGAGACGCCGCACGAGGGCCAGCAAGTCCTCGGGGAGAAAGGGCTTGGTAATGTAATCCACCGCTCCTAGTTTCATGCTTTCCACGGCTGTTTCGACGGTCGGAAACGCGGTGAGCATGAGCACCGCCACGTTCGGATCGTGCTGACGGGCCAGTCGCAAAAGTTCCACTCCGCTCAATTGAGGCATGCGCACATCGGCAATTAATAAATCCACGCCCTCGTTGGCGATGCGGTCGGCCGCGTGGACGCTCCGATTCTCCAAAAGGATTTCCGTGTCGGGCAGCTTCTGGAGCGTGTCGGCGCAAACCTCCAACATCCCTTCTTCATCATCCACCACCAGGATTCGGGTCTTAGCCATGCGCTGCCTCCTGCTGCGCGACGGGGGTGTCGATGGGCAATTTCACGGTGACGCGGGTGCCTTGCCAGACTTTGCTGTCGATCTGGAGTTCACCGCCATGGCTGCGGACCAGCCCCAAACAAATAGAAAGGCCGAGCCCGGTTCCACGTCCTTCCGTCTTGGTGGTAAAGAACGGTTCAAAGACTCTTTCCCGGATCGCCTCGGGAATGCCGTCTCCGGTGTCTTCCACGGTTACGGCGAGGCCCGATTTCCCGTCAGCAAACCGGACGGACCCAGGATGAGCGGAAACCTTGAGCCACCCGCCTTGGGGCATGGCATCCAAAGCATTCAGAAAGAGATTCAGGAAAACTTGTTCCAGTTCATGGGCATTGGCCTGCACCGCCGGCAAGCAACCGGGAAGATCTTCCTCAATCCGGACACCCCTGGTTTTGGCATGCTCTTCAATCATGGCTAAAGATTTGCGGATGGAAACCCGGATGTCGAGCGCTATACGGGTGGCGGGTGATGGCCGGCAATAGGAGAGCAAGCCTTGGGCGATGCGGGCCACCCGGTTGGCCAAGTGATTGATTTTGCCCAGTTCCAGGGCGATCTTGGGAGACATTTCTTGGCGATGATCCGAGAGGAGCAAGTTGGCCTTGGCACTGATAATCGAGATGGGATTGTTCACTTCGTGCGCCACCTGGCCGGCCAGCTCGCCGACTGCCGCCAACTTTCCAGCCCGCATCATCTGGGCTTGCGTTTGCTTTTGTTGAGTAATGTCCTGGGCCAGTTCGACCACCTGGCTGATGTTTTGACTCCCATCCAAAAGTGGAGCCGTGGTCACCTGGAAGACACGCAAGCCTCCGCCTGGCGAGGGCGTTCCGGCCGGGCATCCTCCGGCCTCAAGGGGGACCTCGGTCACTCGGGTGCGGCCATCTTGCAGGCTTTGCCGCGCCGGGGAGTTCTCGCCATTCAGCAATTCGAATCCCTGGCCCGTGGTGCCGGGTGGGCCGACAAACCACTCGATCCAGCGATTATTGGCCCAAGAGGATTGAAAATTCCGGTTGAGGACACGCAAGCCCGTGCCCGTCGTGTCCAGCGCCTGTTCCAAAAGCTGACGGTCAGCCAGGGCACGGTCTGCCATCGCTTCAAGGCGCCGTTCGTTATATCTGATCCGCTCGGCCAGAGTGGTCACGAAGTACCCGGTCAGGAAAAGAATGGCGGTTTGCAGGATAACCGCAGTGATGGCATAGAACGGTTGATGCGCCGCATGGGAAACGTGACCGTGCTGCTCGAAATGAGGAAAGACCGCCAGCGTATAATGCTCCAGCACACCGGTTCCTTCCGCCCAAACCAGGAGACCAAACAAGAGGCTCCCGGCGGCAGCTATCCCATAGCACTGTCGCCGTGAGAGGAGGATGCCTCCAATGATCACATGGAAAATCATCACGGTCGAAAGCGGATTCTCGACGCCACCCGAGAAATGAAGAAGCACCGTAAGCAAAAGCAAGTCGATATATCCTTGAAGAAGAAGCAAAATCCGGGCTCCTCGATCCCAGCTTATCAAAAAGCCATAGAGGACGTTGAGCCCTGCCAAGACCCCCACCGTCACCATCAGAGGCCGCCAAACTGCCCGGGGAAGAAACTCGACCACCTCGACGGTGATAATAACCAAAAACACGGCCACCAGGACGGCAATCCAGCGCATAGTGATGAACCACTGGGCGTAAATTCTTGCCTGTTCCTCCTCGGTGAGCCGGGCTCGTCCCGACGATTCCTCCTCTACAGGTGAAACCGCCAAAAAAGCTGGCGAAGCTTTAATGATCATCCAACCGACCACCGATGCCGCGCCCAAGAAGAGGAGAATGCCAGTCGCTATGTGAAAGAGGTGAAGAACACCCTGGTTGCCCAAATCGGGCAGCCACACGCGCTCTAGGACTTCATTGCCGGCATAGGTCAGAATGAGGGCGACAAGCCCGTAGTACCACGAACGACGCGCAACCTGGGAAAGGCGGGAAGCGGACCTCGCCGGAACCTTTTCGTTTCGGGCCGGCGGCTTACTTGGCTCGTTCGCATTCACAAATCTGGTTGACCTTCGCCACCACGACTATGATTCAAAAGGGACCTTTTTATGGCAAGCCCTTTTCCAAGAACGGCACCGTGTTTTTTGACTAATGGACTGGCATGACGAACAACAAGGCACCTCTCGGACCATCGAACCGCAAGTTCACAGAAAAGTCCTGCGAAGTTTCTATTAGACAACTCTTCGAGTTGCGACAGCCATCTTCGACCGGTAGGAAACGGCAAATGAAGACCGGTTGTCTGGGGCGGGCAAGCGCTGGTTAACAAACTCTGGATCGTGCGCCGAAAACCAATTCCTCTCCCTGTTTTTGCGCGGCCAAGGCAGATGGCCCCAGACCGGCGTGGTCGAGGGAGAAGAATCTTCGCCGGCCTCGTGAAGCCATTGGGCCAGCTTGATCGGGCAAAGCAAGGTGATCGCTTTTCCCTCGACGGAGAGCAGCTTCAGGTCGCGCAGTTTCGCCAGCGTCCGGGAAAAGGTTTCGCTGGCGGTGCCGAGTTCCGAGGCGAGCATGTTTTTGCTCATCGGCAACTGAATGCTGTAGGGCTTGTCACTGTCGGGATTGGGACAGTGTTGAATCAGCCAATTCGCCAGGCGAGTTTTCACATCCTTCAGCGTCAAGTCATCCAGCAACCCCACTAAGATACGGACATGCTGGCTCATCGACCTGAGCAGGCACATGGCCAGTTCCGGTTGACGCTTGATCAAAGCGACGAAGGCGCTCTTCTGCACCACCAGAACCTGGGAATCCTCGCAGGCGCTGGCATTGGCCGGGTAACCCAGATCCGAAAACAAGGTTTCTTCCGCAAAAGACTCATAAGGCCGGAAAACGTGGATGACCTGCTCCTTGCCTGCCAGGTTAAACCGATGCACCTTGATGGCGCCTTTTCTGACGATGTAAAAGCCATGCACGGGCGTTCCCTCATAGAACAGATAATCCCCCCGGCCCAGCACTTTGATGGCGGCAAAAGAAGCGATGTGGCTCAGGTCGGCGCCGGGATAGCCCATAAACAACGGGCAGTTTCGCAACGTGCCCGTGATCGCCGCCTGTTTGATTTCGGTCAGCAAACTGGTCATGGAGCGGTTGCTTGAGGTTGAGCAAAAAAGTCGCGTTTCTGCTGGGTGGGCTTTGTGTTCATCAGAGCGACCATAAAGTTGCTTCCCCCGGGCGGCTGTACATTTTTTGATATTCTCCCACCCTTTTTTGGCTTCGCACCGCGTGGTAAAAAAGGCGCGTGAGCAAAAGCCGCCGATTGATCTTCAGGCAATCTCGTCGGCCATGCCGCAGAGTGCCTCATAATATTCGTCCTTGGAGAGACCCAGCGCGCTGGCGCCAAACGTTTCGGCATCGTCCGGAGAAGCAAAGTCGCCGTAGTTCACCACCACGAGCTGGTAGAGCACCAAACAGGGCACGCGCGCCAGATTGGTGGCAAAGAAAGGATGCACGTGAATCGTAAAGCCGTCTTCGGGACGATCTCCCTTGCCAACGGGATAGGCCAACTCGCCCGGCAGCAACGGCGCGGCGTCAAAAACGATTTCGCACGGATACCGGACGATAGACCGGTCTTCCAGAATTCTCAGGAGTTTGTTCCAGCCGATGTGCGGCCCGTACTTTTCGCGAATCTCGGCCCCCTTTGCCTCGACGTGTGCGTTCAAGGAGTGCCGGGCTTCATCCAGGGTGGGCGGTTTCGTCATGGGCTGTTTGGGGAAGATCAGGATTTAAGCAGCGCCCGCAACTGAGCGTCACTGTCTTGCGGTTTGCGCCCGGGCTCGTTGGCTTTGGAGATTTTGCCCTGCAATATGGGCACGGCCATGCGGAGAAGAATCGTGTAACAGAGCAGGCCAAACGCCCAGATGCCGAAGCAAACCAAGGTCTCGTTGAGCGTAGGGGAGTATTCCACGATTTCACCCAGCGGCGTCGGGATGAAACCGGGAACGACCAAGCCCATGCCTTTCTCGATCCAGATGCCGACGATGGCCAGCACACAGGCGACATTGAGCAACCGCAAGCTCCGGCTGAGCGGCAGCACCAGCAGCACCATGGCAACGAGATTGCAGCCGGTCGCCGTCCAGATCCAGGGGACCAGGGCACGATGCCCGTGCAAGCCGAAATACAGGTATTCCGACGCCGCCACGTGCAGGTTTCCAGTATAAAACTCCTTGAACACTTCGTTCAGGAGCAGGAAAACGTTGATGAGCATCGAGACCTGCACGATGCTGCGCAGGGTGAGCAGGCCGCGATCCGTGATCATGAGCCGCTCCGTCATCCGCGAGCGGATAATCCGGCTCATCTGGTGGTTCCGCATGAGCTTGCGCAGCGACTCGGCAGGCAGGCGCAGAACCCGGGTGGGCTCCTCGGCGATGGCCGTGGCCGTGCGCGGTGTTCCGGCGAGGGCGGAGATCTCGCCGAACACCTCGCCCGGTCCGAGGCCGCGGGTGATCCGGGTAAGCCCACCCTCTTCCCGCTTTACCACCACCTGCCCTTGCAAGACAAAGAAGGCGTCGGTGTCCTTCTCGCCTTGGCGCAATAGGGCATCGCCCGCCGCTACTTCCAAGACCATCGCGCCGGCCAGACTCTCCTGGCGAACCTGCGCCGAAACCGATGCCAGTTCGGGCAGGTGACGGGCCAGCAGATCCAGATCGGCGAGGGTGGCCGCGCGACGTATCACCCCCCACGGTGCGGTCGCGCCCTCCCGCTGCCACGCGGCCTTGCCGGCGGGAGCGGTGGCCGTGACACGGCGGATTACTTGCATCGCCAGGATGATCAGCGCGGGGCCGGCGGTGAAGGCCGACGCGAGGAAACGGGGGCCAACAATTGACGAGTTCCAAAACGGCCGACCGCCCAAACCCACGTAGAGAAAGGCTGTAACCGTGTGGATGGAAACCGCCCAAAGGATGCCTACGAAAACAATCGGCAGATAAAGCCACTTCGACGGCATTTGCTTGCGATAACGGCAGAAGAGCAGGTAGGTGCAAAGGTAGAGATTCAAAAGCAGGTAGCCGTTGAGCACGATGACATCCCAGCTTAGCATCGAACCGGGGAAATTGAATTTCCCGATGCCGGGAATCAAATGCCAGAACCGGTCGGGACGGCCGAGGTCCACGGTCACAAAGGCCAGGCACATTAAAATGGCGGCCACCGCCAGCAATTCACCAAAGATGACCAACTCGTGCAGTTCCTCGTTCTTGTAGATATAGACCGGGATTACCAGCATGACCGCGGCGGCCGCGACCCCGACGAAAAAGGTAAAATTGGCAATGTAAACGCCCCAGGAAACCTGGTCAGTCATGCCGGTCACGACCAGGCCGTGGACGAATTGTTTGGCGTAGGCATTAAGGCCAAGCAGGCAGAACACCGTCAGCGTTCCCACCCAGAGGTAGTACCGCCAGTCCCCGACGAAGGCCAGGGCGAGGCAGCGGCGGAGGAAAACGCAGTAATCTCTCACCAGCCCGGTCATATATCAAAGTAGTAAAAGAACCGGGGTAAGGTTCCCACTTCTTCCTTCAAGATGAACACGCGCTTGTTTTGCAGGATATCAGAGACCTCACTGTTCGGGTCGAGGATGTTTCCAAACTTGCGCGAGCCGGTGGGACAAACCTCCACACAGGCCGGATACCGGCCGACGCGCGTGCGCTGGATACAGAAATGGCATTTCTCCATGACGCCTTGCTGCCGCGGGCGGTTGCCGAGGTAGGACATGTCGGGATTGATTTTGTCTTTCGGGATCGAAGGCTTGGTGAAATTAAAACGCCGTGCCCAGTAAGGGCAGGCGGCTTCACAGTAGCGGCAGCCGATGCACCAGTTGTAGTCAATGACGGTGATGCCATCGGCTTCCTGCCAGGTCGCTTTGACCGGACAGACTTTGACACAGGGCGGATTCTTGCACTGGTGGCACTGCACCGGCATGTAGTAGAAGCCTTTTCCCGGCACCAACTCGGGCGCGTAATTGTGGTCGGCCTTTTCGGTGTCGAACGTGCCGTTGGGCATTTTCAAGACGCGGATGTATTGGATCTCCGGGTTGCGGGACTGATTGTTCTCGGCCACGCAGGCGTGGACGCATTTGCGGCAGCCGATGCAGCGCGTGAGGTTGAGGCAGTAAACGTACTCCACGCCGTTCATCGGTTTGTAGTCGCGCACGTGCGGGCGCAGGCCGTACTGCCGTTCCACCTCGCGTTCAATCCGCTCCAGCACCTTGGCCATCTCTTCCGGGGTCATTTCCTTGTAGTGCTTCTGCAAGAATTCCTCGACGGAGCTGAAGCTTTCCAATTCGCGCAGTGGCGACAACGCCGCGATCGCTGCCAGGCCCGAGGCCAGCGCTGCGGTCGCCCGGAGAAAGCTGCGTCGATTCATGCCCTGCTCGGGCGATGCGTCACTCCACGCATCCGACCGACCGGTGCTGGAAGGAGAATCGTTCATATCAAGGGCTGGCTTGTTGGGTGACGGAGTGGACGACCACCGGATGGAGTGGATGCGGGCCGGGGGCCGGCGGGAGCGGCGCAAAAATGGGCGAGTGAGGATGGTGACACGAAACGCAATCCAGGCGGGTGAACGGTCCCAGCGCCCGATTCCAATAACCACTGATTCGTCCGTGCACGCCCAGTTCCCAATCACGGTACGTTGGCCCGTGACAACTGGCACAGAGTCGCGTGCTCTCCTCGGTTTTTTACATTTGCCCATACTTGGTCAACAACTCTTCCCGATTCTGTGGGTTGTGACAGTTGAAGCAGGAATTATTGCGGTCGTTCCGCCCATGATGCATGACGAGGTCGGCGTGTTCCTTGGGCAGGATGACGTTCCCCTTGTCGTCCAACTTCAAGTTGGCTGGTTTGTTCAACTCGTGGCAAAGGTTGCACTCGAGCTCGGAGGTGTCGCCGCCGGTCCGCTTCAACTCCGCCGCAGAAACACGCACTGGCGCAGGATTGGTGAAGGCGGGATCCACCAACGGGATGGAAGGCAGCGGGGCAGGTCGCCCCCACAAATCGCGGTTGAAGGCCGTCGCCAGCGCGAGGAACAGGCTCGTCAGAGCGATCAGCACCGCGGCGGTTTTGGTGTTGGCGTTCATTCGCTCTGGCCCGGGCAGGCGCACGCCCGCGCAGCCCTGTTCCCGTTCATTGGGACCGGGGCGGCATTCGCTTCGTTAGTTAGTCCAGTGGTTTGCATCGCTTCGCTGGCACAAAGACGTCTCGCCGAGGCCCGCTCCTGCGGCGGCCGTTGGCTGGCTCGCAAAACCCGGGTCACCCTTTTTTAATGAACGCCGAGAACAGGTCAATTGGCACCGGCAGGAACGTCGTCGTGTTATGCTCGCTGGCAATCTCCCGCATCGTTTGCAGAAAACGCAATTGCAGCGCGATGGGCTCGGCGCTGATCATGCTAGCCGCTTGCACCAGTTTTTCGGCCGCTTGGAACTCGCCTTCGGAATTAATGATCTTGGCGCGCCGCTCCCGCTCGCTTTCCGCTTGTTTAGCCATGGCGCGTTTCATGTCCTCCGGAAGCACCACGTCTCTGACTTCCACGGCGCTCACCTTCACCCCCCACGGATCCGTGTGACGATCGATAATCTCCTGGAGAATATGATTGATCTTATCCCGGTGCGCCAGCAACTCGTCCAATTCAATCTGCCCCATCACGCTCCGCAGGGTGGTTTGGGCGATGAGTGACGACGCTTTCAAATAGTTCTCCACTTTCACGACCGCCGCCACCGGATCGACCACGCGAAAATAAACTACGGCATCCACCGTCACCGGCACGTTGTCGCGGGTCATGGCCTCTTGTTTGGGCACGTCGATCGTGACCACACGCAAGTCCATCCGCACCATGCGGTCCACGAAGGGAATCAGCATGATCAACCCGGGCCCTTTGGCGCCGAGCAATTTGCCGAGTCGAAAGATGACCCCGCGCTGGTACTCGCGCAAAACCCGGAAGGCTTGCGGCAAGAATATTGAGGCGACGACCACCACGGCCACGATGCAACTCGCTAAGTTCAGAAGTTTCGTAAAGGTTGGCATAAGATTTACTCCGGTTATTTTTGTTCGATTTCTACGGCGATGTCACTCCCGAGGAGGACGCATTTTCCTGACAAGCACCAGCGGCTCAGGCGGATTTGGCGCTGGGAGTGCCAGCGTCCAGGCTCTCGCGCGGCCCCGGATACTTCATGGGCAGGAAATACTTGATAAAGAAGCCCAGGACGACGAAGGGCAAGAGCACCAGGGCCGATGACAGCAGCCAACCCTCGTGGCCGGCTAATTCCAGTTTGTAAGTGGTAAACCCACGCAGGCTCTTGGAAAAAAGTTGCCCGCCGATGACGACGTTCCAGCGCATGGCTAGAACCCCAATCAGAATCAAGGCGCTGGTCACAAAATAAACGCGCTGACGAATCAGGACTGCCATCCGCTTGCGCAAGAGCTGAATTAAGCCGAGCAAAACGAGCGGGACCAGGGTGCCCATGCAAGCCTGCACGACCAGCAACGTGTAAAAAAGCTTCCCGGCTGCCAGCGATTTGAGCACATGAATCGATTCGTCGGCCGAATAGAGGCGATGCACCCAGTCCAAAATTTCAATGGAGGCATCGGTGACCAGCGCGAAAAAGAGAAATCGTCCCATCATGTCCAGACAACCGATGTCCACCGGAATCCGGCGCGCCCAATTGAGAACCATGTAAATGAAAACGCAGAGGGCCATGCCGGAAACAATGGCCGAGAAAATAAAGATGATTGGCATCAAGACATTGCCCCACCAGGGATTGGCTTTAATGGAGCCAAAGATGAATCCCACGTAGCCGTGCAGCAGAAAGGCCGACGGGATGCCCACAATCGAAATGATCTTGCCCATGCGCGCATCCAGGCGCAGAGCCTGGTCGGAAACATCATGCACGCCGAGAGTGAAGCAGCGATAGATGACGCCTCTGAATCCGCTTTCGACTTGGGCCCATTCCACAAAATCGTGGCGGTAGTCCAGCCAAAGTTCGAGCAGCAACACGGCCATCAGGTACCAGGCATAAACGAAACCGAACATCGCCATCGGCGAACTAAGGTGCGGGGTCATCATGATCTGGAGACAACGTTCCGGATGCCCCAAGTGAAACAGCAAAGGCAAGGGCGCGCAGAGCAGAAAGGCCAACGAAGTCAGCAGCGAAAGCCGATAGACCGGCTCCAGCGCCTTCACGTTGAAAACGCGGACCAGGGAGGCCATGATAAACGCGCCCGCGACCAGGCCCGTGATATACGGATAAACCACAATCAAAACGCTCCACAGCAGGTTTTGTTCGTTGGGATAAACAAAACCCTCGATGTGCGTAATCGCGACTGGAAAACTATTGGTCAGTTCAGGTGTCATGTTACCTTACCTCCTTATCCAGTCCGGCATACTGGACGCGGGGGGCCGTCCCCAAGTGTGGTTTGAGCATCGTCAGGGCCTTGCCCGACTCGAAAAAACGCTGGATGGGATCATCCGCAGTCGCATTTTTCAAATCTCCAAAGATGCGGGCTTCCGACGGGCAGATTTCCACGCAAGCCGGTTTCAGGCCGCGGGTGATGCGATGGTAACAAAGCGTGCATTTCTCGGCCGTCTTCGTTTGCGGATTCAAAAAGCGGCACCCATAAGGGCAGGCCTGGATACAGAATCCACAGCCAATGCAATAGTTCGGGTCCACCAGAACCGCGCCGTCAGGAGTGTCAAAGGTGGCGCCCACCGGACAGACTTGAGCACAGGGAGAATGCTCGCAGAGGTTGCACAGCTTGGGCACAAAAAACGATTTTAGAATGTTGTCCGCGCGCGGCACCGAGTTGGGCGAAAAGCCGTTCATGCCGCCATTGGGGGAATCGACCATGACCTCGCCGCGCGTCTCGCCGGAACCCGGCTTCGGTTTTGTAATGACGTAGCGCTCGATCCAAGTGCGAAAATAATATGAACTGCGCGGGACATTGTTCTCCGTCTTGCAGGCTTCGACACAAAGGCCGCATCCAATGCACCGTTCGATGTCAATGGCCATGAGCCACTTGTGCTTGGTCGGATCGTAGCCCTTGGGTGCCTGGGAAGAGACAAAGAATTTCTGCACCGCAGCTTTGGCTTGGCGCGCGGCCGGCAGAGTCAGAAGTCCGGCCAGAGCGCCTCCCAGATGGCCAAGGACGTGGCGCCGAGTGGATGGTTTTTTCATGGAACCTCGTTCGGTTGGTGGGGCACGTGGCAGTCGGTGCAGCGCTGCCCTTTGTAATGCTCTTTGAAGGTGATTTGGCGCAGCCACTTGGGCCGGGAAGGACTGGCCTCGTGGCAACGAAGGCACTGATTGTCTGTCAGCTTGGTGAACTTAACGTCCGGATTTTCCACGTGAGCCTGGCCCACGCCGTGGCAGGCTTCGCACGAAAGCGTTTTATGCTCGAATTTCGCAAGCAGTTGCAGCTCTTCGGAGTGGCATTCATCGCAGGATTTCTTTCCGGCATAGACCGGGCTGCGCGCCGCAACTTCCTCCAGCGCGTTCCCGCGATAAAAGCCATATTGGCCAAAGGAACTGGGCGTCAGGATGTAGCGCGCGACCAGATAGGCGGCAACGATGCCGATGGTGAGCAAGACCAACCTGACGATTTGAGGCGGCATATTTAAGCGGCGCATAAACTGGATTTTCGTTGCATCGGTTTTCCAGCGCGGCATCACGTTCGCCACGTTGCGGCGGTGTCCGCGCCGGTCTGTTGTTCATCCATCAGCTAAAAATTGAACTGGTTGTTCCAAATCCGCTTCACCTCTATTGCCAAAAGCTTCTTATTTTTTGGCCTTGTTGAGATCTCAGGTCTTTCCAGCATTTCTCGGTCTGTAAACCTGTCTTTGGTCGCGGGGAACGCAATGGCAGGTCATGGCCTGTCCTGCTAAGATAGACCTTCGGGCCAGGGAGAGAGCAGGGCCGCCATTTTCGGCGGCGACTGGACCTGACCCAAAGGCTTTGCTGAGTGGCTTTAGAAGCGGGTTTCATGCATAAACCCTTCGCTGCATTTGAGGCGGTCCTTATTTCTTTAAGGAGCGCACGTGAGCCACCAATGCTTTGATCTCGTCATCCGTCAGGTTTTCGGCCGGTTTCATTCTCGCCTTGCCCTCCTTATCCTTCTTCCCTTCCTTGATGATTTTGGTCATCTCCTCATCCTTCATGCCGGCCTGAACCTTGGCATCCGTGTAGTCTTTGACCTCCAGCTTCTTCCCCATCTTGGTGTCCCCTTTGCCATCCGCCCCGTGGCACTTAACACATTGCTTTCCCCAGTTGGCTTTCGCGTCTGCGGCGCGCGCAGAAGCGACGGCGGCCATCAAGGCTGCCACGATAAGTACGAATGTTTTTTTCATGATCATTTTCTGCTTTCGTTTGTTGTCGATTGTTGTAGTTACCGGACGATGGAAAGAACAGCGGACAGCGAATCGAGAAGGTTGCTCGTGGCAGCGCGCGGGCACTGTCTTTTCGTGCGCGCAGGCCGCTCCCAGTTCACCATTGTTCCTTCATCTAGGTTTAGATTCGATGCTTGCCGTGCTTATTCACGCCAATCGCCGCTCCCCAGGAATTGGCTATCATGGGCATTCCTTGGCCGCAACAGCGTGGATTTCATGGGCGATGAATCCAAGCTTCCGCCCGTGCCGTGGCCGTTGTCTGCCAGGGACCCTCCCGCAGAACAATCGCCGGCCTGATCAGAGTCTTGGGCAAAGTTCATTGGGCGTAGCTGTGCAGGCCGCTCAGCAAATAGTTCACCCCGAAATAGGTGAAGACCACCGAGACGAACCCAATAATCGAAATCCAGGCCGCCCGCTGCCCGCGCCATCCGCGCATGAACCGGCAATGCAAGAAAACGGCATAGACAAACCAGGTTATCAATGACCAGGTTTCCTTGGGATCCCACGACCAATAAGTACCCCAGGCGGAATTGGCCCAAACGGCGCCGGAAATAATCCCCACCGTCAGGAACAGAAATCCGAAGGAAATGCTCTTGTCGGTGGCCAATTCCAGGGCTTCGACGATGGCCGCCCGAGCCTGGACTCCCGGGCGCGTGGCCACGAGATAGCTGAGGCTCGAGAGGAACGCGACCGCCGCGCCGCCGTACCCGAGAAAGCAGGTAAACACATGCACGGTCAGCCAGTTGCTCCGCAGCGCCGGCATGAGCGGTTTGATCTCGCTTTCAAAGGTGCTGGCATAAGCCAGCGTCAGCACGGCCAAGAGCGCCGCCGCCGCTCCGAGCACGGGAATTTCCCGCCGGACCTGCAGGCCGAGATACACCACCACCACCGACCACGCGAACAGCACCAGCGACTCAAACATGTCGCTGAAAGGGGCGCGCCCAGCCGCCGCCCAGCGCAGAATCATATACGCGGTCTGCGCCACAGCCCCCGCCGCCAGCAGCCAGGCGGTGGCCTGGGCCAGCCGCCGTTGTTGGCTGGAAAACAAATTAGCCGCCGCAAGCAACAGCGCCGCAAAATACCCAGCCAGGCTGAGGTTGAAGGCAAAGGTCATAAGCTTTTTCCTTGATCAGGTTCAGTTTGGCCATCACGACCGCCGTCTGCTCGTCAACGATGGCGCGGCAGAGAGCCAGCTCCTGCTCGCGGTGCCGCACATTTTCGCGCACCAACGCTTCGAGATGGTCGATGTTGTAAAGATAGACGTTCTCCAGGAACTGCGCCTCCGGATCAATATCGCGGGGCACGGCAATATCGATGAGAAACAAGGGCCGTTGCCGCCTCGCCCGCATGACGGCCTCCAGGTCGAGCCGGTGCAAAACAGTCTGGGGACAGCCGGTCGAACTGACCACAATATCGGTTTCAACCATGGCCTGCAGGAATTGATCGAAACCAATGGCGCGGCCTCCAAATTCCTGGGCCAGTTCCTGCGCGCGTTCGATGGACCGGTTTGACACCAGCACGGATCGCACTCCCTTTTTGGCCAGATGGCGGACGCAGGCCTCACCCATTTTGCCGGCGCCGATGATCATGATGGTTTGCCCGGTCAATCTGGGTCCGAAAATCTTCTCCGCCAGTTCCACCGCGACGCTGCCCACCGACGTGGCGCCACGGCCAATCTGGGTGCCGGTGCGGATTCTCTTGGCGGTTTGCAGGGCTGTTTGAAAAACGCGATTCAGATGGCCGCCGGTCAGCCCCGCTTCCTTTGCGGTCTGATAAGCGTGTTTGACCTGGCCGGTGATTTCCGTCTCGCCCAGCACCATCGAATCCAAACCGCTGGCCACCGAAAAAAGGTGGCGCACGGCCTCGTCGCCTTCCTTCACATAAAGATGCGGGCGAAAATCCGTGGCGCCGGTTGTGAGCGATTGGAAGAGCCGATTGATTCGGCCATCCACGCGAGGCGCAATCCCGTAAATCTCGACGCGGTTGCAGGTCGAGAGCAGCACCACTTCGGACAGATCGCCGCTGATTTTCAAACGGCAGCCGAAGCAGCGCAACTTGGCCGGGGGCACAGCGATCTGCTCGCGCACTTCGACCGGCGCTGTCTTATAACTCAGTCCTGCCACAAAGAGCGTCATAGTTGCTTCCTCCGAGTTTCGAGCCACGGGTTGAGGTAAAACACGATGAACAAACCGCTTATCATCAAGGCAAAACCGGCATAGACCACCCCGACGCCCGGATCACGCACCACCTGCAACGATGTCCAGGAGAGGTTCTTCGGGTCGTATCCGGATTGATAAAACGTGTAGCCCTGGTGGGAAAACGGACGATTGACCTCGACGGTCCGGGTCTGAACGACGCTGCCGCCTTCAACCACGTGCAGCTTGCTTTTGAAGCTTTTGACCGGTCCGGCGGGCGCGGCTGGCTTCTTGCTCGCACCATGGTTTTGATAGGTCATGATCAGCGGACTCGGCCCGCGGGGGTGCGTTTCACCCGTGTGCATGGTGAAATCAGGAAACTTAGCGAAGAGCCAGCGGTTGTTCTTGTAGTTCGGCCCGGCGACCTGGACCAAAATGGCCGGATTCCTCGGCTCCTCCGACCGGCTGGCCACCACCTTGTTTGTCGGGTCAATGACAAAATCCGGGACGTACTTGAGTATCTTGATGCGGAAGGCATTCTCAGGCGTCGGTTCTTCCCCCTCAGGCGCCAGGGTTTGCTCGGCCTCGAGCGTGATCGGGAAACGGGCCGTCAGCTTGCGCTCAGGCCATTGCACGAGAAGCTGGTTGCAGCAATCGCTTTGTGCCGCGCTTCCGCGCTCCTTTTCAACTTCAGCCGCCGCCTTGGACTGATCATAGGTCTCGATCTCGAATTTGGCCAATTGCAGCGCAAAAGGCAGGGGCCGGCTTCCGTTCTCAACCTGAAACTCGGCCTTGATCTGCCTCTCGTTGAGATCGAGGGAACCCTTTTCGCCCCAGACGCCACGGATAACACCTCCCGCCAGAATGAGGAGGATGCTGAGGTGCGTGAGCATCGATCCCAGCGCGCGGCGTTGCGCAAAACCCGTCGTCCGCCGCATGGTCGCAAATCGGCGCAGACTGCACATGGCCACCGTTGAGGCCAGCACGCCAAGCAGGCCGATGAACCACCAGGCCGAATAAACGTGTGTCAGGCCAATCCTGGCAAAGAATTCCATGCGGCTCGCCGCCGCCGGATGCTTCTGCACAAAAGCAGCCGCTGCCGTCCCTTGGGGCACCAATGTTCCCGCTACGCAAACCAACGCAATCACCACCACCACCGCCACAGCGAATTTCACAGATCCCAACATCTCGATCACAGCCAAACCAACCCGTTCTTGCGGCTGCTGACCGCCGTTTCCAGGCGCGTTTTGCGGTTTCTCGTTCATGTAGCTTTCAGGAACCGATGTCGCGCTTCCCGGCACGGAATAGCGGAGCGATTGGAGTCGCGGTCCGAAGACGGTAGCAGTTTTTTGTCATCTGTGTGGCTAATCTAGTAAGCTAAGCCAATCAACGCTTCTTAATAATTGGCAATTCCTGCACATTTTTTGCCGAGAGGCCCGCCTCCGTTCCCGCGGGATGGATACTCGCCAGGGAGTTGAGTCTGTTACGGGTGCTGCCCGCCGCCGTTCGCAGCAAAGCAATCCTGCCCGACGAGCAACGCCCAATGAAAATGGAGCGAAGCTTTTGCGAAAAAAGTCGGCTGCGCGAAGGCCAGGCTTTGGAAACAGCTTAAGCCACGTCGGGGTTTCGATGGCGGTTCTCGCCGTGGCAACGGAGGGTGCAATTGCCGACGAATGGGGATGGTTTTCGTTGCCTGCGAGGTCAGGTGTCAACACACCCCGTCCAGCCCGGTCAGAACCGGTATTGCAGGCTCGAATACACGAGGTGCGCCTGATAGTTGTTGTTCCCGCCTGAAGTCTCGTCGTCGTAATGGAAGAACCCGTACTTCAAGGTCAGACGAAGGTTCTTAGCCAGCCGCCGCATCATCGTCGCCGTGATGCCGTGTTCTTCCGCCCCGGTGCCGTAAGGCACGCCTACGCTGGAATTGTTGCTGTAATCGTCGGCCCGGTAATAGAAATACCTCAGATTCAGGTCGGTCTTGTCGTCCAACACCAGCCCGGAGGAAAAGTTCAGTGTCCAGTAGTTGTTCTGTGCGTTGAGGATGGCCTGAGTGTAATCCGACGCCGGGGTCCTGGTATCACTCAAGACATAATTGAAGCCGGCCTGCAGGCACAACCGGGACCAAGGCGACCAACTGACGTCCTGCGCGACAATGTGACTCGTCATTTTCGAGGATTCCACCTCGCTCAGGACCGAGATTGGATCCGGCTTCGTATGGATGGTGGACAACTGGTACTCGTAACGACTGACCAGGGTCACGTTCTGCCAGGGCCTCAGAGTCAGCCTAAGGTTTCCGTCATAGGTCTCGAAATCCCGCATGACCAGATACGCCGGATAACGATTGCCGCTGTTATTTAAAGTGTCATCGAATTTATGGCTATAGCTGTATTCGTTGATCTTGTAGTAACCGCCAGCGTCCAGAGTGACGCGGCGGGCTGGGTACCACCTGGCTCCAGCGCTGTATTTCTGGAAGAAACGGCTGTCGTCCGTCTGACGCTGGATGGGCTGGAACTCCGTATTTCCACTCACCGGCCCCAACCCGCCGTTCTCGGTTAAATTCCCGTCCCCTTCCGTCCATTCGCCGCGGGCATGAAAAACCCAGTTGGTGATGCCGTTGTAGCTCAGATCCAGTCGCTCACGCAAGTCGAACTCGCCCGCGTCGCTACGACCGTTGAAGGGGATTTGCGGGTTAAGTCCGTTCAGTCCGCGGGTCTCAAACCCGGTGGAGTTCGCATCCGCATCTTCCCTTTGCACGCGCAAGGATGGCACGATCGAGAAATGCGGCGTCGGCTTCCACATGAGGTTCAGATCCATCACGTATTCGTGCAGCCGCGATCCTCCGGTCAAACCGTAATAGCCGAACCCGGTTTGTTGAGCACTGGGCACATAACTGACATCGAAGTCCGAGCCGTAAATGCGGCTGCCGGAGAAATTGTTGTCGAGATCGGAAAACGAATAGCCCGAGGAGAACAACAGATTCTTCCTAATCCAGGTTTCCGTGAAGGCGTGGACATTGAACAGATCATAGGTGGTGCCCTGCCGGTCGGTGATCTTTTGCTCGAGAGGCTCACCTGGCCCCTGGTCAATCTTCAGGGCGTTGTCCAGTTGGCCGGTTTCATAACGCAGCCCCACACCGAAATCGGTTGCCTTGATGTGATGGGCCGCGTCGAGTTGAAAAGCATCGCTGTGTTCATCGATGTCGTAGAAGGAGGGGCTGAGTCCCCGCGTCACGCCAATGGCGGGATGAGTGACTCCCCAACTGGTGGAACTCTTGTCTCCGTCCCGAAAGGTGTGAGTGTATTTGAACGTGATCTTCGGCACGTTCTCGAGCGTCAATCCGCCCTCAAATGAAATGGCCCCGCGATCCAGTGCCAGCGCATCTGCCGACAGCGGATACCACATGCCCGAGGGGGGGTAAAAGCCGCCATCACCGTTGTACCAGGTGCGAAACTCGTTATAAGAGAAACGCAAATATCCGAGCTTCTCACGCGCGACCCCCAGGCTCAACTTGTAGTCGTGCTCATCGAACAGCGCCCGCCCATCAATGGTCAGCGTGGTGTTTGTGGCCAGGTCGGCTTGGTAATGGAAATCCTCAATGCCGCCAAACGCCCCGCCCGAGGTCCGGTGTCGCTGCTGGAACTGGGCGTTGCTGCCGCCGATGAAGAATTCCCCCGTGGAGAACTCGATCCAGTTGTTGTAGGCATCGGTGCCTCCCTCGAACATCTGCTCCGGGGTCAAGGCGGCCGGAACCGTCGCCGGCGGCGCATTCGTGTCAGCCGCCGAAAGAGTGGCTGCGGCCACACAAGCGCCCAGCAAAGATGCCCAGCACCACCGAGTCCGTTGAATGGGGAATGGCCTTCTTGATTTCATCGGCGTTCGAGTTGGTGGTTAGAACCGCAAAGAGGAACTCACCCGGGATCCATGAACCGCCTCGTGACAACCCGCGGTCCAGCAGGTGCCTCGCTGCACGCGCAACGTGTGATCGGATCCTCCGATGAGAATCCTGCCTCCGCTCACCTGCTGGAAGTGGCATTTCAAACAGAGGTTCGCGTCACGAACGCTCAGCAACTTGGCATTGACCGAGCCGTGGGCCTTGTGACAAATCGTGCACCCTTCGCGCAGGGCCTCGTGCTCGAACACGAAGGGACCATGTTGGGCGGAATGGCAGCGCAGGCAGCTTTGGTTTTCGGAGAGCAACGAGGTGCCGCCGCCGCGGTAAATGGATCCTTTGTGAGGCGGGTGGCATTCGGTGCAGGTCATTTTGCCCTCGGGCACCGGATGGTGGCTGGGCAGGTTGAACTGGCCGCGCACCTGCGCATGGCATTGGAAGCAGACCGTTTCCGTCGCGCGAGCCGACGGGACCGCGGGACGCGCGCCAAAGCTGTTGGGCGGAGTGCGTCCGGCGGTGAAGCTGTAAGGAGGTTTCACCTCTCCCCCTGATTCAGAGTGAAGACTGGCAGGCCCGTGGCAGGATTCGCACCCGGCATTGATCGCATTGGGCCCTTCGGCCATCAGGCGCGCGTGGTCTGCCGTCTGAAAGTCCCGGTAAATCTCTTCATGGCACTGTTCGCATTCCTTGGAGCCGATGTACTCCGCCCCCGGCACGTTGGGAAGCAGCACCACAGAACGGTTCACCGTGCGGCAGGAAATCACGGCCACGAGCAGAACCATTGCGCCAGCCGTCACCGCCAGCCCTCGCCCCCATTCTGCAGGCAGCTTGCTCAGTATGCGGAATTTGCGATTCATCATGAGGTTTCGGTTTTCTGTCACATCAGTCGAGCCGCGACGGCCACCCTGAACGAGCAGGCCGTGCCTCCGTCATTTGTTTAATTCCTCCAGAACCCAGTTGTAGGCGGTGTCCAAAAGGGCTATAGCATACGGGCCGTTGTGGGTGCCGTAACTGCCGTCATAAAGCACCAGGTAGAGGTTGAAGCGTGCTTTCTGGATATTAATCGGGATCACCGCCTGTTCGACGCTGGTGGGCCCCGGATCTCCCGGAGACAAATCGCCGGGCTTGGTGTATTCCCAGGCTCGCGTCCCATACTGGGTCCACAATGAGGCCGGCGCCTTGGTGGCGGCCCAAAAATTCAGCGCGGCTTTCACCTGCTGTATCTGGTTCGAGACGGCGGTGGCCGTAAACTGGACCAGCAATTCAGGAAGCGGATGGCAGGCGCGACAGGTATCAAAGGATTCCACTTTGAATTTGTGACCGGCTACCGCCGGCTGAGCCGCGCTCACGTAATCCGCCGTGTGCATGTGACAGCTCACGCACTGCTTTTCCAACAGCGCGTGGGTGGCGGGCTGGTCCGAAGGCACGCCCGTGTCCAGCTCACGGAACGTGCCGAGCAGCATGTTGTACTGGGGTGAGCGATGTGGCGGACGATCCGTGCTGGATGACGAAGCGCCCCGATCGTTGTGACACTGTCCGCAGACGTTGATCTCGGCACTGTAATTGGTCGTGAAATTGCCCGAGGTGTGGTAATCCTGCAACGAAGACAAGGGATTGCGGAGTTGGTTGGTGTACACCACGCCGAGCTGGCTGTTGGTGATGATCACACCGGTCAGCACATTCGTAAGCACTCCATTTAACACGTTGGTGTGCATATACTTGCTGTGCGGGTCGTGGCAAGTGGCACACGCAATACCCACCGCACTGGCTTCATGAGCGCCAGGCAAGGGATTATTCTCCAGGAGCGCCTTCCGGACTGTCCCCGAGTGACAGCGTCCGCAAGTGGGAATGTAAAAGCTTGAGCCATCGCTGCCTGCGAAATCCCCCTTCAACTCGTCCAGCACCGCTCGGTGCGCTGAAGTATTCCACTCCTCGTAATAAGGGGGATGTGATGCCGCAGCTTGAGCAGGAACGAATTGGGCACTATGGCATCCCCCGCAGACCGTGGCGGCCAGTTCGGCGCGCGGCCTTGCCGTTAGATCGTCTGTATTGGCCGCGTGATTCGCCGCCGGGCCGTGGCAGTTCTCGCATTGCACGCCGGTAAGCTGCGGGGTTTTAGACTCGCTGACGAATCCTGTCGGCAACCCGGAACCCACGGTGTGGCAAGGCAGACAAGAACCGTTGGTCTGGCCGCCCTGTGCCACGAACAGTCCATTGGTAAACGCGCCTGCATGGGGGGTATTCATCACCGTCTTGTGAACTTCCGAGTGGCACTCCATGCAAGTCTGAGACCCGGCGAATTGCGGCGACGGGCCTAAGACCCGGAAAATGGCGTTGCTCTGGATCGTCGTGAGGATGGCTTTGTTGGTCAGGTTAATCCCGCCCACTGGCTGCCATTGGGGATCCTTCAACCCCAGCGCCTGGAACAGTTGGTAGTACCCGGAGGGTCCATACCACGTCACACTCACGCCGTTGGTGTCACGTTCAATCCCCGTCATCAGGGGCATCCCGGGCATGCCGCCTGGCTGCGTGACGGTCAGATGCTGAACGTCTTGCGCACGGGCGGGTTGTCCGGTCCTGAAGAGACTCGCCACCGTCAGGATCAATACGGATGCCCGGTTAGCCAGCAGAGCTTTGGTGCTGTTCATAGGCTGCACATTTGGCTGTCCCGCCAATTCCTGTTTAGCGGCATCGGATGAACAGGCTGCTCGATGGACACCATTTCTTCATTCGGATTTCTTTGTTTTCAGTACCTGTTTCTTGATGTTTATAGTGCAAAACGTGACAGGAGAGGGATCAAGGCACTACGCCGGAATTGTCATTTTCTTTACTTTTTTTGTTGCGAGCTTTTCTCCCCGGCTGAGGGCGATTTGTCCTCCGTCCGAGGTTGGGCTGAGTCGCCAGTGGGCCCTGCCGAGAACGAGCCGGCTTCGAACAGCAGCCTTGTTAGACCGCTAACCGGATTGGCGCAATGCCAAAGTGGTTTCCGAATTGGACTCGGGTGCCCACAGGCCAATTGAAAGGCTACACGGGGGTCAATGGAGTGCTGTCAAAATATTGTCGGATGTTCACCCTTGATTGCTCTGGAGGAAGCAAAAGAGACTCGCTTCCGGCTGCCCGGTTGGGAAGCAACGCAATTCCCTGGTTGCCGCCTCTGCTGTCGAGTTGGATGGAAACGCAGGCATCAAGAACGGCAAGTTTTTCTCGCTTACATTTTCAAACTTCGGCAGATTATGATGCTTATGAGACAATCAGAGGCAAAAAGGTTTGGTTCCACGATGGAGCCGCGCGCGCAGGAACAGACCCGCGTTCGGGCCCTGCTCCTCGCAGTGGTTTGCTTTCTCCTGGGCCTTGGGCTCGGGGCTTTTTGGCTTGACCGCAGCACAGGGCGCAGCGCAGTAACCGTGAATGGCGGGGCAGACGGTCAACAACTCAGCGCGCTGTCCGAGAGCACCAGAGCTGTCCTGCAGCGCCTCGACTCCCCCATCGAAATCCGGTTTTACACGTTGCTGGACCCCGCGAGCGTCCCCGATTCCCTGCAGGCTTTTGCTGGCCGGGTGGATCAGTTGCTGTCCGAATGCCGGCGAGAGGCCAACGGCAAGATTAAGGTGACACGCTACGATTCCCAGTCAGATTCCAGCGCCAACGCTGCCTCGGCGGACGGCCTCCAACCTTTCAACCTCGACAAGGGCGACGCTTGTTACCTCGGTATTGCTGTGGTCCACAAGGGCCAAAAAGAGTCGCTGCCCCAGCTCTCTCCGGAGTGGGAGCAGGCCTTGCCGTCTGATCTGTCACGCGCCATCGTCCGCCTGATCCATGCGTCCTCGCCGACCAGACCCGCCGCGGCCACCTCCCAAATCGATCCTGCCGCCACCGAGGAGGTAAAGCGCACGATCCCCAACCTTGCATCCGTGTCAGTGGAGGACGGGACGCGGATTCTCCGCGAGGCGGCGCTGAAGGATTTCAAGGCTGCGGCGAACGAGATGGAGATTCAGGTCAAGGAAGCCCAGCAACGTCTCAACCAGGCGCGGGACGGGGGATCCGACGCCGAGCAACAAGCCGCCATGAAACACCTTCGGCAGGTCCAGGCAGACCAAGCCAAAAAGCTCCAGCAGATTGCGGCAAGTTCCCAGGCTCAAATCGAGGCGCTTCAACAACTCAAAAGAGCCGGTCGTTGACGTTGGGTCACAAAATAGTCTCGGCTTATCCGAGCCGCCGATTCCAGTGCGTCTGGCCGCAAGTAGGCGGTTGGGCTTTCGATCAAGAGCCTCTTCCCAGCAGGCCGGAGCGCGGCCTCGCAGCAACCCGGGACGAATGCTCACGAAAAGGAGCAGTTCAACCGCAGAGCACCGAGAAAAGCTGGCACTTCAGAGAATAGACGCGATCCCCTGTCGGGTGAGAACCCGCATTCGCTCAAGTTCCCTGCTTTGCGATCTTTGCGGTTCTTCAACTGCCGTTTATAGGTCAACCGGTTGTGCTCTTGTTTTCTGATCAAGACCGCTCAAGTGCTCCATCGGGAAACCTCGCTTTAGCGAGCCACACGGAAGCCGATGTAGTCGCTGTCGCCCGGGCCGGTGCCGCCGCTGCTCGGGGGGAGGTACCAGCCCCGGAAAGCACAGCGGACGCTGGAGGGACCGTCGTCCCAGCACGCACCTTTGACGGAACGATAGGCATTGGTGTGATCAAACGGCTCGGAACTGCCTGGGTAGGATTTATGCCCATCGGCAACCCATTCACAGGCATTGCCGACCATATCCATGCACCCATAGGGGCTGGCTCCGGCGGGATAGCTCCCTGCCGGCGCGCTTTGGTTCTTTTTGTATCCACCAGCGGCAGGGTTGTGGTCCTCGGGGTTGTTGCACTTTTCCGGATCCCACGCGTCACCCCAGGGCCAGGTATTCGCGTGCAGCTTCTTTTCATCCCATCTGGCCGCTTTTTCCCATTCTGCTTCCGTGGGTAATCTTCCGCCGGCCCATTTGCAGTAGGCCTCGGCTTCGTAATACGTGACGCCCACCACGGGATGGTTGTCGGTCTGGATAAAGCGAGGGTGGCCAAAGCCGTGGCCGATCCATTCTTGCTCGGCGGCCCAATGTTCCGGCTCATTGCGTTTCTCTTTCGTGTTTGGCCTCACGGTGTGAGTGACCTTGCCGTGCATTCCGGCATAATCGATGACATCGCTCTCTTTCCATTTCCAACCTTCCGCTGACCAATACCTGGGATTCTGATATCCGCCCGCCTCGATGAACCTGCGGTATTGTCCGCGCGTAACTTCATACTTGCCGATCTGGTAGGTGGGAAGGTTCACCGAGTGCTGGGGGAATTCCTCCGGCCCTCCAAATCCCTCGTGACCGTTATTCCCCATCAAGAAACTCCCGGCCGGGATCGTCACCATTTCTCCAAGACGATCATCGTTCTTGACGACGGGTGTTTGTTTCTCACCCGCTTGCAGCGAGGCGTTCGTCACCACCGGCGGAGCGGCTTGGGCTGTTTCGGCTGCGGCCAGAATCAAGGCCAACAGGAGGGAATTGCTGATAGGGATACGAGTTTTCATGTGCGTGTGCGTTGTCATCTTCCACAATCGATGCATCGTTCGAGCGGCTTTCATGTGCGGGCAGACTTTATTGGCTGACGATCTCCAAAGCCAGCACCCAGTCCTTTTCGCCCGTGGCGTTTTTCTCCGGTGGCGTGAACTCGCGGGTGGACGTGTTTGCGAATGGTGAGCCGGCGACGGGCTTCAAGCTGCCGGTGGTCGGGTCGAACCAAGCCACGCGCATCTTACGGTCCGCGCCAGGCGAAAGTCGGGCGAGATCAATCGTGATGGGACGAGCTTGGGGCAGGTAAAGGATGGCGAAGCTGCCGTCCTTGGCCACGGCCGAGGTTACATAATCCACTGCACCGGCTTTGCCACGACCACTCACCACCAGGCGACTATCCAGGTCGGGCTCCAACCACCACCACTTGCGCGTAGAAAAGAGGTCGCGAACATGGCGCATCTGCTTCGAGCCGGGTTCATCCATACCCTGACGCCACTGGCTGGAGAACTTCCACAACTCACGGTGGCCATAGGCATGGCCCATGAGGGAGCCGCTCAGAAGGGCGCCGTAGGCCTGTCGCCGCACACGGAACGAGTCGCCCGGGCGCCGGTCGTTGCTCTCCTTTTCGTAGCCGGACTCGATGAGGAAGATGGGGCGCGGACGCCGGTCCGGGTAGGGGCGCAGCCACTCGCTCAAGACTTGGCCGTGCGTCTCGCGATAGGTGTAGGCCGCATTGATGTCGAGCCAGGGTTCACCCGCGAAGAAGGCGGCACTGCTATGCTCCGGAGCATTGTGGACGGTGAGGAGGTGATGCGGGGTGGTTTCCTTGAGGCCTTGCGCCAGCAGCGAGACGGCCTTTTGCTTCTCGCCGGGATTCGCGTCGCCGCCGAGAATCCAGAGGAGGTTCTTGCGTACTGCGTAGCGTCGGCCCAGGAACCGGCCGTAAGGCCGGGCATTGTCTTCCGTGAGCTGGTAACGCCAGCCTTCCTTGTCCTGCCCGCCCCAGCGAATCCAGAGAGCGGCAATCGAGACGAACAAGCCGCGTTGCTCGGCCGCCTCGATAATCGCGTCCAGATGGCGCCAATAGGCTTCGTTGGGTTTGAGGATGTCCTCGAGCGGAGTAAACGGCTCATCGCCGTTGAGGTTGCTGACCGGAGGAACCTCTTTGCTGACGGTATGAAGCTGGATCGCGGTGAAGCCATCCTTCACCCGGCGGTCGAAGTAATCTTCGGCGATAGCCAGTGTGGCCTTCTTGGGCAACTGCCAGGCGGTATCGGCGTGATAGAAGAACGGGGCGCCCCTGGCATCCACGAGATGGCGCCCATCCGGGCTGGGGCCGCAGGGGGAAGGCCGGCCCGGCGGCGGCGCCTTGCCCCAGGGCCAACCCGGTCAGGGCGAGAATGCAAGCGGCTTGTTTCAACATGTTGTTCCCTTAGTGTGCAGAGTCGGATACCAGGCGGTCAATCAAGTTGAGAAGTGGCCATTCGCGTCGGTCTGAAATCGCCACGCCGCCATCAATGCCGAGACTACGCCGTTGGTGATGACATAGGCATCGCTCAATGTGCCCGCCGGCAGGGTGACCGTCTCGGCGATCTTGAGGTTGCTGCTCCAGGTGGTGCCGTGGAGCGTCGAGCTGATCCCTCCCGGCAGACTGAGCTGGAATTCGTAGGCGGTGCCATCCGCGAGATCAACGACCGAGCCGCGATACTGTTTCTCGACCCGATCCCACCACAGCGGATGACCGGTCTTCCAGGTCGTGGCGCCCTTGGCCCGATACTGCACGCCGCACGGTTTGGCCGGGCCGCCGTCGGCACGGTTCCACTCCAGCGACATGCAATTAAGCGTGGGGATGACCCGGTCGGCCGGAGGGGCGAAGGAAGCCATTGCGCTCATGACGAAAACCGCTGTCAGCAGGGCGGAGATCGCCCTTATGCCAGGTAGCACAGGCGAACCGCCTGTGCCGTGCGGCGACTCGCCGCACGGCACGGAGGAGCGGCACGAAGGTTGTCTGAGGATCCTTTCCAATTTGATCCACTCTCCCTTTCCGTTTCTGGCTCGGACTGCGGGCTAAATCTCGACCGTCTTGCCCGGAATTGGCGCCGGATAGCGGCCCGCGGCGTCGGCTTGCACCGGCGCCGGACTGGAGGCGGTCAGGCTGTCCACGTTCGCACAGAATTGGAAATTCGACGCCATCGCTTCGTCCCAGGTGATGATCTTGCCGGTATGGACAGCGGCCCGGCCCATGATGGCGCCGAGGTTCGAGAGCGCCGCGCGGCGGGCCTCGTTGTGCGGACGATTGTTGCGGATGGCGCTCAGGAGCACGTCCCACTCGGCCTGCCACGGGTTGACGGTTTCCTTGGGCGGACGCCAGGACACGTTGCTTCGCTCGGTGTGCTGGTCCCTGTAAATCCAGCAGTCGGGCGCGTGAACGTCGCCGGAGAACTTCGCGGCGCACTGGGTGCCGTGGGCGAACGTCGCGAATTCCGTGTGGCATTGCGGAATGTAGCGGCCCGTCACCAGCGCTTTGGCGCCGTCGGCAAAGGTGTATTCAATCGAGTAGCTGTCGAGGTTCTGGCTGCCATCCGTGCTGCCGGCAAAGCGCCCGCCGACGCCGTGCGCCGACACGGGGTAGGAATCCTTGATCCAGAAACACTCGTCGATCTGGTGGATCATCAGTTCGATGAAGATGCCGCCGGAGGACCATAGAAACTGGTAGGGATGGCCGGGGCTGAGTTGCCAGAGCAACTCGTTCTCGCCTTTCGGGAAGGGGCCCATCAAGTAGCCGGGGTCCATGCGATAGGCGCGGATGAGTTGGATGTCGCCGAGGGCGCCGTCGCGCATTTTCTGAATCATGGCCTGGCGCGCCGAGGAATGGCGGGCCATGAGGCCGGCGGCGATTTTGAGGTTCTTCTTTTCCGCAGCCTCGCCCGCCCGGAGGATGCGCTTGATCCCGCCCGGATCGGCCGCAAAATCTTTTTCCATGAACACGTTGACGCCCTTCTCGACCGCATACTCCAGGTGCGGCGCGCGGAAGGCGGCGTGCGTGGTCAGCATCGCCACGTCGCCCGGCCGCAGGCAATCAATGGCCTGGCGATAGCCGTCAAAGCCGAGGAAGCGGCGCTCCGGCGGCACGTCGATCCGCTCACGCAGCGCCTGGGTCAGCGCTTGGTGCGACTGGTCGAGGCGGTCCTGTCGCAGATCCGCCATCGCCACCAGCTTGATGGGGCCGGCCGCGCCTGTGCCCACGGCCCGTTTCGTGCCGCCGTCGTCGCCGAGCACCAGGCCGCCGGCGGACATGGCATTGGCCACCGCGCCGTTGCCTCGGCCACCGCAGCCGATCAGGGCCAGCCGGATGGTGTTGTCCTCGGCGGCATGGACGTGCGGGAGCGCCAGTCCCGCCAGTGCCGACGCGGCGGCGAACTGGCCGGTGGTCTTGATGAAATCACGGCGTGAAGCCAGTTGGTTTTCGCGGTGATTTTGTTGGTCGTTCGATTGAGTCATAGTCACTTGGTTGAGTTGTTGAATCTCTGCAAAAAAAGTTTCTGGAGGCTTCCCATGAACCTCGCTGCTACGGGGCTTTGAACTTGGCTCTGGATGTGCATTTTCATTCCGCGGCGGCGCTCCGACATCACTCCGGGGGGAAACTCGGAATCAGCAACGCCGACAGAGCCTGGGCATAGATCCGGTGACCAAAATCGTTCGGGTGGTTCACCCCGTTGCCCGTCAGATCCCAATCCTGTTTGCGTTGCAGAAGGACGCCCCAGATGGAGGTGAGGTCGGCCAGCACGATCCCCGGACGGCAGAGGCCAGCCAGGGCATCCCGGTAGGGCACGAACAGTTCGTGCCGCAAGGCGGTCCAAGCCGGGTTGCCGAGCATCGTCGCGATGAGAATGAATTCGGCGTCCGGTTGCACCTTGCCCACCGCTTCCACCATCCGCTGGATGTTGGTTCCGTAATCCTGGGCCGGTCGTCCCGCGACGTCGTTCATGCCAAAGGCCAGGATGACCAAGTCCGGCCGCGCTTCGGCCACCTGGCCGATCCTCCCCAATCCCCACGCCGTGTCGGTGCCCCCAACCGCGAAGTTCGTCAGCGTCACCTGCCCGCCGTAAACCGCGCGGAGATGCAGTGCCAGCAGGTCCTGATAGGCCGGTTGAAAGGGAGCGACCTTGGCCCAGCCGGAGGCGTTGCAACCCGTGGAAATGCTGTCACCAAAGAGCGCAATCGTGAGCGGTTGTTTCTGCTTCAACTTGCGGAGGACTCGCGGCAACTGCTCGCCGGCGAACGAGGGAACCGGACCGCGCCAGGCCTCCAGTTGATGCGCGTAAGTGACCACGGTCTGCATATCGTGGTATTCATGTCCGCCGCCGAACAGGATTTCCCCGTTGCCGTCCCGATGCGTCAAAACAAAGGGTTGCGACTTGGCCGGACGACGCAAATCCTGCGGCGTCTTGCAGGCGATCCCGGAGCCTGGCGGCAGCACGATCTCCTTCGTGCCCGGCTTCCAAACATAGTTGCGTCCTTCCCTGTAAATGATCTCACCTGACGAACTGGCTACCGACAGAATGTGGGTCGGTTCAAAGAGCAACGACGCCCGAGGCCGGCCATCCGCATCCCCTTTGATGAACAAGACGCTTTCGCCTTCCATCGTCCGGGAGAGCCAGAACGGGCGAAGCTTCTCTGGAGCAAAGGCCCAGGTTCGGGCCGACTCGCCGGCCAACACCAATGCGCTCCAATACGAGGAAACGACCAGAATCCAGAACGGCGCCGAAAGCGGCTTGGAAAGATGGCTCACCGTAGCATGCATGTGTACCCCGGCAGATTGGTCCCGATGACCGGCCTGCGTCAACGTTTGGTTCGGATTTCACCGTCCCTCTTCGAGTCTCAGTTTCCGGCCCGCGAGATACACGGGATTCTCGGTCAACTCAATGGTGCGTGACACGGCCAGCGCGTTGCCCATCAGGTCGAACACCGACACGACTTCACCGGTCCAGGCGGATTTGCTTGTTCCCTTCGCGGACCAGGCCACCACCACATTGCTCTGGTCGGGACGACGATAGTCTGCCGCGTAGATGCTTCCGTTCTGGGTCATCCCTTTCACCTCGGCTCCGCCCGTCAACCGGATGAACACGCTCGCCGCCACCATGCCGGGCTTGGGCGCGCAGTTGAAACGCTGGTGATGGATAAGACCGAAGTTGTGCTCGTTGTAGTCGCGCGAGATGCCGTCGTCCTTGAAGTCATACCAAAAGACCTTGCCGACCTCGCGCATGGACTGGAGCAGCGCCAGCGTGCGCACGCAATGCCGGGCCTGCGCCGCGCCGTCGCTGCCGCCGCTGGTGCGGTGCGTCGGGCAGCCGATTTCGGTGATCCACGCCTTGGTCTTCGCGCCCGCGCCGGCAACCTTGGCTGCGATGCCGCTGACTTCGCCCACGAGGTCCGACACCTCCGGCGAACGCGGATAGCGATACGGATGGATGGACCACGCGTCCATCGCGTCCGGGCCGGCGGTGCGAATGGCGCCGAGGATGTTCTCCGCGCACTTCGGGCCGTACTCGCCGCCGATGCCGACCACGGTCACGCCGGGGAACGCCTTCTTCACCGCGGCGTACGTCGGCTTGAGCAAACGCCCGTACGCCTCGCCGTCGTGCGCGCCGGGCCGCCCGCTCATGCCGCAGCCGCCGACCCACTCGTTCCACACCTCGAACATGCTCACCTGGCCGCGCGTCTGTCGCACGAGTTCTACGGAGTAACGCGCGAACGCCGCGATGGCCTCGGGTGAATTCGGAAAGCCGCCGTGGTCGTAGAATCGGTTGTTGTAGTCGAAGAGGAGGAGCGGGCGCAGCTTCAGTTCCGCCGCGCGTTGGAGGTAATTCCTGCAAAAAGGCGGCACCGTCACACGTCTCTTTTCCGTCTCGCAGTGAGTTCAGAGAACCTCGTCGCGGAACTGATCCACGCCGGAGGTCCGCATCAACTCCATCGTTTCGAGCGGATAGGCGTTCTGCCCGTAATGGCTGCACACGCCGACGAAGTCCGAGCGCGCCGGCCACGAACTGCCAGCCGGGCTGGTCGGTGGCCAGCAAATCCACTTGATGCCACTCAGATTCAGCTCCCGGCGAAACAGGATGAAGGTGTTTTGCAGCGTCCGGCCCGAGGGATACCAAATCCACTTCGCCGGGGAGAGATCGGGCAGGCGGGCGCGTTGGGCGGCCGGCCCGGCCGCGAGCGTGGCGGCGAGCGGGGCAATGGCTTTGGCCTCCGCAGCGTCCGACTGGCCGGCGCCAAGCATCGCCAGCGAGCTGCCTGAAACTGCGGAGGCCTTAAGAAATTCTCGTCGTGTCATGGGATTTTTGTGATTCGGCAGGCAACTGTTCTATTGGCGCTCCGCGGATGAGCAGCGCTCTTCTGCTTCAGTCGCGCCTCCTTTGCCCGCTCGGCGCATCGTGTGGAGCGAAGTGCCGGAATAGCGTCTTCCGTCGGGCCGTTCGCCCATTCGCCAGTGCTTCGGCGGCGTGAGCGGGAAATCCCCCTCGCGCGCTCCAATCGAATCGCCAGGATGCCCGATCGGCACGTTGAGCAGTTCGGCGCGCAGCCCGGCCCGGGCGGCCAGTTGTTGCGCCTTGAGCATCTGCTCCGGCGGATACGGACGGAAACCATAGAAGAATCCCGCCAGCCACACGGTGTCCACGCCCGCCGCACGAACGACGTCGAGCAACTCCGGCTCTTGTTCCACGACCGAAGGCGCGAGACAGACGTGATAATCCCGGCGTCTGGCCGCAGGCGGTTTGGCGACGCCAACGAACGGCACGACGAGCGCCACCCCGGCGACGGTGGCCAGCCAGCGGCGGCGTGAACAGATGGCCAGGGATTCAGATTTAATTGTCATTTGCGAGGACGGCGATCCGGAAACAGGACAGGGAATTGGTGGGATTCGTGTCCGCCACCCATTCTTGGAAGGTAGTGCATGCATCGTCGTTGGGGTCCCCCGCCATGAGGTGCGGGTCAGCCAGACCAGGCCAACGGTTGCCAGATGAGAAGTGGGTTTCAAGTGCTTCAAGGGATGAGCGTGACAACCGCGCGCCGGTAGCTGCAGAGGCTGGGTTGGCCGTTGTCCTGCACCTGAAGAATGACATGCACGGTGGCGGACTTCGGCGTCTTGGCGTCGCGGGGTGGAAAGACCAAGCGGGTCGTATCGGCGCTCGTGGCGGTGAGCTTCACTTCGCCGACAAACGTGCCGGCCTCGGGATACACGAACCACGTCGTCGTCAGCGCGTTGCCATCCGGGTCTTTCGAGCCGGCCGCCGAGAGGGTCACGGTTTCGCCGGGTCGGGCTTTCAGTTCCAACACCCGCTTGCTGGTGTCGCCATTCAAGACGGCCACCGGATTGTGGTTCGCTTTCTTGAAATCGTCGGCCACGCACCAGTCCATGCGCGCGGCGAAGTCGTGTTGAAAATGGCCGCGCCAGCGCCAGATCGTGGCCGGGTCGGAACAGACGGTCTGCCCGCTGTCGGCGGTCACAGTGTCGCGGCTGTCCTGGTTGTTCGTCCAGATGGGCCGGGTTTCTCCAGAGGCTTGATAGAGCGCGTAGCGTCCACCCCAACCGCCGTAACCGGGGTTATCAGACCAGCCGAGGCCGTTGTCCACCAAACCGAGAAATGACGGCGTGTCGCCCTCCATGATGTAGATGATGTAGGCCAGCTTCGGGTAAAGCGCACCCAACGGTCCGTGGTTCTTGATGACGTTCTGCTCGAGCCACGGTTTGTCCACCAAATCGAACTTGTGTAGCGGACCGTTCCTGTAATGCCGGTCGCCGCTGATGCCGGTCCAGGTCGCGCGCCAGTATTCCTTCCAGTCGGCGCTGCTCGGCGACACGATGTAAAACAAGCCGGGGAATTCGCGGCGCAGCCACGGCCCGGCGTCGTCCTGGTCGGAGATGGTGTAAACACGGAGGCGCGCGACGAGCTTCTGGAGGTTCTCGGGCGAGCGCTCGCGGCGCGCATCGTGCAAGGCTTGCGCGAGAGTATTGGCACCGCCCCAGACGCTCACCCACAGGGGACGCGCGTCGGCCCGGTCAGCCGTGGCAAGCAGATGCCGCGAGCCAGCGGTCGCCTTGCCATCGCCCACCGCGGCCATGCCGTAATTCGTCTGGCCCGTGCAGGTGACGGCGAGGAGTTGTTCCTTCGTCGGAAATCCCGGCGCGTGTTTCGCCAGGTTGTCCCGGACCTGACCGTAGGCCTCGAGCTGCCGGCGGATGAGATCTTCGCGCGTCTTGTTCTTCAGCCACGTCGAAGTCGTGGCCGCCAATCCCTCCACGTCGTATTCGTTCGCATAGACGAGGAACCGCACCAGCGACTCCTCGTCGTCGGGCTCGTTGGAAATATCGGTCAACACGAACACGCGCTGTCGGTCAGCCCAAGCCGTGCCGTTAAGCAGAACGACGAGCCGACACAGGAGGACACGATTCATAGATTGCAGAGTGTTGGCGCGAGGGTTATTTCTCTTTCAAAAGAATGCGCAGCCCGAATGTCCTGGTCGGGTCCAACTCGATGCCGTCGGGAGTGAGCTTGCCAAGCAAATTCCTCTGAGCCAGCACTGCCTTGGCCTTTTCCAGGGATTCCACTTTCAAGACGATGGACTCGATCTGGTTCTCTTGGGACGAAACCAGGCGGAGCGCGGGGCCGTTCCCGACGAACCAAACAGCGCCCTCGTGCCTGGCGGGGGCTAGAAAGTTGGCCCATTGCTCCAGGCTCGCCTGGCCAGAATAGCCAATCCGCACTTCGGCGAGGCGTTTCACGCCCAGCGCGCCACCTTTGGCCTGCTGCAGCAACGAACCCACGAAGCCGAGGTTCACGCGATCCTTCTTGTCCTGAATCTCCCAGAATCCGACCGACAACTGTTTTCCGGACAGCGAGGCATCGCTGCAATTGACAAAGCGGGGTCCGCTTCCACCTCCGAACACCCCCGAGTGGGAAATGCCCCGGCGCGTCAGATCTTGTGCATTCTCAGCGAGCGTTGTGGCCGGACTGAACGTCAGCCCGTGAAAACGCGCGGGCCGGTTCGAGCTGAATGGCGCATCGCTCGGATAGGGACCGCAAGGCTCAAGGTAGGCGTTGCCCACCGAGAAGCCGGCGTAGAGCCGCTTCTCCTTGTTCCCTGGCTGGCTCGGTTCGCCATAGACCGGCGGCAACTGGACCACGTCCCGAAAGAAAAAGAAGACGGCATCGAAGGCCGCATGATCCGGCACATGGATGGAGAGGACATGCACCTGGGAAACCACCGGCGTTGGCGCCGGGGCTGACAGGGCAACGCCAGCGAAGAGAAGAGATGGGATGATCGGCGACAAGAATGATCTCACGGCGGTAATTTTATTCGGGCGCGGGGCAGGCGACAAGCCGCAGCTTCGCTGTTCTGTCCTCAGCCGAAGTCCAGTAATCTCATGTCACCGGCAAAGTGAGCACGATGTTCGGTCTGGCGGACGGCTTCCGTCCGTCGGTGGCGTGCAGGAGGCTTTGGCAAACGCCTGGTTGGTGATGGGGACCGACTCGACTTGCTGGGTGTCTCCCCGGCAGGAGCCGTGTCAGCTCGAAAACCCAGACACGCGAGCCCCGGGATGTGCCAAGTCATGGTTTCATGCCGCTCAGAGCGAGTTCGAAGGCCGGTCCCCGCCAGCGTTCCCAGAGCGGGAGATCAGGGCCCATTCGCACGGTAACGCACCACGAGCAACGGGCCAGGGTAGATGACCTCAATGCCGTGATGTTCCGTGTCGGACAGGAGTTCGATGCGGTTGAGGCCGCGCTTCAGGGTCTGCGGATTGACGGGGAGGCGGCTGTAAACGAGCTCATGCCGGGCGCCCTCGGCCACCGGATAGTGAACGCCGTTGAGCTTGAAATATTCCTTCACGTTGCCCGGCCCGCCGGTCCAGGTGACGATGTTCAGTTCGGCCTTCTCGATCCGAGCGGGGTCGAGGTCGAGATCGAGATGGCAGGTTTTGAGTTGCTTGGCGCGCGACCAGAAGTGGCCAGGGAGATCGTGCGGCGCAAAAAGGGTGACCTCGACTCCGGACCTCGGTGCGATGGCAAGGCCGGACGTAGCCGCCGTGAGGAAGACGAGGTTGGTGTCGGCCTTGAACCGGAGCGCTGCCCGCACTGCGAGATCCCGCTGGGCAGGCAGCATTCGTGTCTCCCAAGCCAGGGCAAATGGGGCCGAGGTCACGACCCCCAAGGTCGCGACGGGTATTCGGTGTTTGGTGTAACCGTGCCAGTCCTGGCGCTGGAGATTTCCGTTCTCGTCGTAGCCGTAATACCAGCCTTGGAAATCCACGCCGGCGATTTGCGCCGCCTCCGGCGGACAGTCCAGCTTGAGTGCGAAGCCTTCCTTTCCCGCGAGCGGTTCGGCCTGGACGGTCGCTGCGAACTCCGCGAGTCCGAGCTTGACCAAGTCGGGATGGCCGTTCGTGAGCGCCACACGGATGGCGGCGTTGTCCACGAGCATGTGCCCCCAGAAGGTGGTGCCCTGATCGAGCGCGAACTGCACCGCGTCGTAGCCGTTCACCAGGTCGGTGATTTTCAGCAGGACCGCCGGATAGAAGTAAGTGCAGTGGCCATCCTCAGTGCCGACGCGCGGCAAGGGGTAGGTGCTGCGGCCGTTGACGGTAATGCGTTTGTTGGCCGTGCCCGGATGGCCGCCCCAGGCCTCGCAGTAGAACTCGGCGGCGGTAAGCAGGAACAAATCCTCCTCGGCCTTGATCAGCATCATGCCGTTCTCGCGCGGTTCCACGCGATGGCCGAAGGTCGGGTGCAGACTGATTTCAGGAGCGTTGACGCGGAAGCGTCCTTCGTAGGCCGGGTTGGCGTTGGTCAGCCCGCGCTCGTACCAATGGTAGCGCCAGAACTGGCCTTGCTTCTGGTGGCTCGGCGGAGCCTCCCAAGCCGGCGCGGCGGCTGCGGCCCTCGTCCCGACCAAGAAGGCAAGCGTGAGGATGCTCCCCCAAAGGATTTCGCGCGCTGCCCCTTTGAGCCGGTCATCCAGGATTCCCAAGGAATTCAAAGCGTTCATGGATGAAAGCGAATCCCTTCGTGGACGCTTTGAATTCCTTGGGAGATTGCTGGCCAGGAGGTGGGTAACGATGCAGAGGTGTTTCATGGTTTGTCTGAAAGGGTTCGTTGAATCGTGGTGGCAAGCCTCTGATGAGCAGCCGTGTCCTTGGCAGCGCCCTCCAGAAATCCGAGCACAAATGCGTGGCCCGTCCCGCGAAAGTGCGCCGTGGTGTTCGGCCCGCGGCCCAGGCCGAAGACGATCAGGCCGTTGGTCGCGGTGATCGCGCCGCCGTTCTCCGCGCCGAGGTACCACAGGGTATCCGGCAAATCGTCGGGCTCGCGTTGGGTGATGAACAGCAGCCGAGAGCTGGCGAATGTTTCCAGGGGCACCGCCGGCCAGGGACGTTTCCCGTCGGGCTGAAGCCCGTTGCACCACCAGTTGAAGCCGTAGATCCCCGGTCCATCGATTCCGCTGCGAGTCCAGGCGTTGCTCAGCGTCGTGGACACCTGCACGGACGTGGCGGCGTGAACCCAGTTGGAGCTGACCAGATGCCGGCCGTTCCATCGGCCATGGTTGAGGAAAAGGTGGCCGAGCCGCGCCAGTTCGCGGGCGTTGATGAACACATGCCGGTTGTTGTTGCCGGAGCCACCATTGACGCGATGGCCGCTCACTTCGCCGAAGTCGCCCCAGCGCCAGCCCGCCGGGTCCATACCGATGGGTTCGGCGATGCGCCGCCGGAAGAGTTCATCCAGCGGTTCGCCCGCGGCGCGGGTCAGTGCCAGAGCGAACAGGTTCATGGCGGAATCCCAGTAGGCGTAAGCCGCGCCGGGCGCGAACAGTGGTTCCGGAGCCGGTTCGAATGGAGTCGCGCTCGGCCCGTGCGAGTAACCATCGGCCCGGGACTCATCTCCCACGGCGCGATAGCCGGAGGTCATCGTGGTGAAATGCCGGAGCGTGACGTCGGCGTAATGGGCGGTCAACGCCGGCACCAGGGAGGCCGCGCGGGTGTCGAGGCCACAGCGGCCATCGTCCTGGAGCAAGCCCAGGCAGGTGCTCGTGAAGGACTTGGTGACCGACCAAACGCCGTGGACGTTCGTCGCGCGGTCCCCTTCCCAAACGATGCGGCCGTTGCGCGCGATGACCAACTCGCGCACGCCATCGCGCCCGGCGTTGGCCCGGAGAAACTCCACCGCCGCCTGCAATCTTGTGGAGTCGAGTCCTTCTGCCTCGGGCGCCACCACGTCCCACTGGCGACCGGGGAAGTGCATCGGCTCCTCCGCCGGAAGCCCGATGGCGCCGATCAGCAGGAACAGATACCCAAGGAATTCAGAACGGTTCGAAGAATTCCATTTCTGGTTTCGTGAACGCTTTGAATTCATTGGGAGACATCTTTCAGGTGGGATGGGATTCACCACGCCAGGGATTCGAGATAGCGCAGGCTCTGCGGGATCTGGTGCAAGACCGTGGGCGATTCATCTTCGATGATGAAGTGTTTCACGCCGGCTTCCTGCCCGGCCTTGAGCGCAGCGGCAACATCAACCTGCCCGCTGCCCAGGGCGACGTCGTTGCGCACGTCTTCGCTGCCGGTGAGCAGGCCGGTCTTGGTGCCTTTGCGCATGTCTTTCACGCGCATGAGTGCCCAGCGGTTCGGATATTTCTTGAGCATCTTCACCCGATCCTGGCCGGGGTGGACGGTCCAGAAGATGTCCCTCTCGAACGTTACCAACTCAGGCTTGGTCTCCTGCACCAGCAGATCGAAGAGGGTGCCGTCGCCGTGCGGGACGAACTCGAACCCGTGGTTGTGATAGAAAAACTTGAGGCCGTGCTTCGCGAGCGCCTCGCCGAACTTGTTGAAGTCGGCGGCAGCCTGGCGGGCCACAGCTTCGGTCAAGGCGCCCTGCCGCGGAATGCCGGCGGTGCCGAGAAAGTCGCCAAAGCACTGGTCGTGATGCTGGTGCTTGCCGCCAGTCTTCACGATTTGGAGGAATTCTCGTCGGTGCATAAAACGTGCGGTTGTTTGCATGGTATCGCAGTTGTGGACGCCTACTTAGCGTCCGCTTGTGTTGAGGTAGATCTCGGCCTCGTAGATGCCGAGCCAGGCCTTGTCGTGGCTGTTGTTACCGGTCATGGTGATTTTGACGTATCGCCTGGTGGTATCTTTCACATCGAAGGTCTGTCCAGGCCGTGGCCGGCGTTCCGTCATTCGCCCAGCGCGTGTTGATCTTCCCATCAGAGGCTCTTTCCTTGATGTTCCCTTTCTGCTGCGCCCCGGCGCTTGAATCCACAATCGTCGCCTTGGCCAAGCCCGGGGCCAGGACCGTGAACTTCACCGGATACGACGTGGAGGTCGCGCCCGCTTGGTTAACCGCCTTTGCGGTGATCGAGTAAGAACCGACCGCGACATTGTTCCAGGTGAACGAATACGGGGCGGCCGCCGTTTCGCCCAGTTTTGTCGCGCCGTTGTGGAACTCGACTTTGGCTATGGTCCCGTTGTTGTCGGTTGCGGAGGCGGTCAAACGCACCGAGGCAGGCGCCGTGAAGGTGGCGCAATTGTCGGGAGCGGTAATGGCCGCCGCCGGTCCCTTCACCCACCAGGCCACATTCTTTCTCACCAGGTAGTCCGCGAAGGGTCCGCTGTGGAAATCACGGAAAATCCAGCGATACCAGGATGCCGGCGCCGGTTCTCCGTACGGCATCCGGGTGCAATGACTGAAGTTGATCCAAGCGATCCCTAGTTTGTTCAACACGGCACACTCTCACCGGTTCTATGCTGCTCATACAGTCGCTTGTTCAAGCGGACCTTGCGTCAGAGGATACAGAGAGAGTGCCCCACTGCCAAAGTCAAAGTTGTAGAAACTGGGAACTGACCCCTGACTAATCCGGCAAGGGCTTGCCTTTGGTCTCCGGCGCGAGCCAGATCAGCGCCATGCCCAACAGATAGACCAGCGTGACGATGGCTCCGGCCTGGGCATAGCTCCCGCCAAAGTACGACACCAATTGTCCTTGGGTCAGCGCGCCGGCCGCGGCGAAGATTCTGCCGAAATTGTAACTGATTCCCTGGCCGGTGGCGCGGACGCGGGTCGGAAACAGTTCCGGAAAGTAGAGCGGAAACCAGCCGTAAAACGAAGCCGTCGTCAGGCTCATCGCGAAAGCCAAGGCGAGGAAGGCATCGCTGTAGGCGGAAATGGTCCTGAAAGTGATCCCGCAAACAATCAGCGAACTCAGGCACAACAGGAAATAGGCCGGGCGCCGGCCCAGCCGGGCCCCCATCAGCGGCGCCAGCAACGTCCCGATGATAGCGCCGAAGCCCTGGATCATTTGCATGTTCGCAGTCGCCTTGCCGGCCAGCTTCTTGACCTCGGTTTCGGCCTCTTTCTTCTGGCCCGCTGCCGCCTCCGGCAGCGCGCTGCCGTTCGCTACATACCAATTCGGCTGCTGAACTTTCAATTCCTGGAAGCCCTTTTCCGAGACCATCTGGTTGGCCCATAGCGGCAGCCATTGGACCGATCCCCACGTCCCGATGAGCGCCACCGATGCAAACGCGATCGCCAGGATGCTGCGTTTGCGCAAGGCGGGAGCGAAGACTTCGTGCAAAGGCCGGCTCTTGCCCGTGCCGACTGATTGCTTCCACCGCTCGGACTCCGGCACAAAAAACATGATGAACACGACCAGGAACGCCGGCGTGGCCGCCACCAGCATCATCCACCGCCACGATTCCGGTGTGACCTGGTGCATCCGGGCCGTGAGACCGACCAGCAGAAAGCCGACATTGGCCGCCGCGCCCATGGCCCCTGCCAGCATCGGACGCCATTTCTCCGGCCAGCACTCCATGACCAGCGCCACACCCAGCGACCATTGCCCGCCCATGCCCAGCGCCGAGATAAACCGCACCACTCCTAGCTGGGTTGGATTCTGTGCGAAATAACCAAAACCGGTCACCAACGAGTAGGTGAGGATGCTGAAGGCCATGGCCTTCACGCGCCCAATGCGGTCCCCCAGCCAGCCAAACACCAGCCCTCCCAGCGCGGCGCCGATGAGGAAACAGGCGGTGATAACACCCATCCATTGGCCGATGCTGGCGTCACCGGCGTCCCCCAGCAGGTTCTTCAGCGCCGGCCGCGCCACCACGGGGAACAGACCGATTTCATAGCCGTCAAACAGCCAGCCGAGAAACGCGGCCAGCAAAACCAGCCATTGGCCGCTGGTCAGCGCCTTGTCCTGAGTTTGCCTGGTTTCCATGCGATAAGTGGCTCAGGCCGTTTCCAGCCAGCTATTCAACGTGCGCAGGTCGTCTTGCAGCGCTTTGATCAGCTTGGCTTTCGTCAGCTCCCGGCCTTTTCCGGCCCAGTCATATTCGGTGTGCATGGAGAGGGGCGCATTGCAAGCCGATTTCTTGAGGAGTTGGAAGAAGCCGCTGGAACCCAGTTCACCCTGGCCAAAGGGAACAAAACCGGCGCCGCGCTTCCAGTCTTTGATGTAAGCCACGCGAAAATGCGACTGCAGTTTCTGAAACTCCGCCGTCCAGTCTTGAGCCAGCTCGTTCAGGGCATGGCTGAGATCGAACGCAATCGCCACCTGGTCCGGGTCGAACGCTTTGGCGATTTCATAAAGATCCCAGACCTTCGCGCCGACGAGATTCGTGCCGGCGTGGTTTTGCAGGATGCCGCACGTTCCCAATTCCTTGTTGAGCGCGGCCAGGTCTTTGAGTTGCGCCTTGATGTTGTTCAGTTGCGCCTCGACGGGCGTGCCGGCCTCATACCTCCAATATCCCAGCCGATAATATTTCACGCCCAATTTCCTGGCAGTCTGCAAAATGTTTTCGGCGTGAGGAGACGAGGCGCTCTGGATGGCGGTGGTCAGCAGCAGGACTTTCTTGCCGCGTTTGCGCAGCGCTTCCGCCAGGCGCGGCAAGTCCCCGGTCGCCCGCTCGGGCAGGATTTGTCCGCCGGGCCGAACCGGGCAATCAATGCCATCCAGGCCGGCTTCGGCCGTAACCTCGGCGGACTCCTCAAAGTTGAGCTTCAACTCCTGATAGACCTTGCTGAACACACCGATGGGCCAGGTCGAGCGCGTTGCGGCCCGGTTAAGGCAACTTTGAGAGGGCCAAAGCGCCAGCGTGGCGCCCGCCCAGGCCGCACTCGTCAGGAATTGCCGTCGTGAAAGATGAACCTTAAATCCTGAGTTTAAACCACGAAATACACGAAACACACGAAAACAGA
>CAYIIH010000021.1:0-16658 GCA_964363225.1 uncultured Verrucomicrobiota bacterium
TCGTTCGTATCTGCGTTCATCTGCGTTTATCTGCGGTTGAATTGCTCTTCTTAGGCTGAACACAGTCCAAGAAGGGGGGGGTGGGCTGTTCCCAGCCAAGAGGTTTCGATGGCGGACACGCAACTCCACAACACCAGGCGATTAGCAGCTTTTACCCCATTGGACAAGCGTGCGCAGGGCTACCTCAACTTCACCAAGCGCCCTCGCGTCCGCACCCGGTAAGCCTCTCCCCGCCACTCGATTCGATTGCCCAGAAAGGCCAACGCCCAGAGAACCGCGTGCAACAAATCCTTCAGCAAAACCATCCAAAAATAAACCGGTCGGACTGAGGTTCCGGTCAGTCTGGCTTGATGGTTTGAAGCGGTGACGATGCGAAACAGCCAGCAGAGGGCGGCAATGGATAAGGTGGGCATGGTGGGATACGCCAGGAGCCAAAGCAGCGGCCATAAGGTGGCGTTGCTCAAAATGCTGAAGAAAAACGGCAGCGGCTGGCAGACGCGGATGGTGCGCGCCCAACGGAGTTGGTGAGACCAGGCTGCTCTCCAGCTCATGGGAGAGGACCAGCATTCCACCACGACCGGGCAGAGAACGATCCGTCCGCCTTGTTGCGCAATCTTGTTGCCCAGTTGATAGTCATCAGCCAGGTAATCCACCAGCGCGATGAAGCCGCCGGATTTTTCCAGTCGAGACTGAGTTGTCGCCATAGCAGCGCCGAGCGCAAAATCAAGCGGCTTAAGGCTTTGGGATTGAAGGATCTGGCTCCAGAAGTCAGCATTGATAGCCACTGCTTCCCAACGCATGGCGGGCGTCGAAGGATTGGCTAGGCGATAGAAGCTATTTACGAGACCCACATCAGGATCGCGCAAGGGAGCGATCACATTAACCAGGAAATCCGGTGGAACCCTCACGTCGGCATCGCTGATGACGAGGATTTCGTGTTTTGCCTGACGCTGCAATTGGACCAGGGTGGAGACTTTGGCGTTGGCTCCCAGCGATTGTTCGCAGAGAGCCAATTGCGCATCTCTCTGCGGATGAGCCGCGATCAACTCACGCACCAGCGAGCAAACAGGGTCGGCAGCCGATGCGACGCCAAAAAGAACCTGCACCGCGCCCGAATACTCCTGTTCCAGCCAACTGCTCAGGCATTGAGCCGTCTCTTCATCGCACCCTTTCAACGGTTTTAGCACCGTTACAGCCGGCGCGTGGGTGAAGTCGGAAACCCTTTGATGAAGCGGGAAGCGCTTGGCCACCAGCCATTGCCAGAGTGTCAGAACCAAGCTCAAAAGAGCCAGCGATGCCAGAATGACGGTTAAAAACACACCAGGTTGTTGCCGACAGGTTCACCGGCCGCCGCCAAGAATCCGGAACCACCGGCAGCGAATCCGGCACTCAACAACCACGGTGCATCGGCAAACACGATGGTTCGCGGCTGTTCGGTGGAGCGCATGTTAAGCACTACTTGATGGAAAGCGGTAACAGAGTCGGGACATCTTTCGGCAAATAGACCTTAAGCTGCCATTCCTGGGGATGAAGCCGCTCTACGCCGTTGAGAACCCAGTAAGCAAATTGGCGCTTCTGAATTCCGTAGGTTCCACTCCCAACCGAGATCAAATCATATTGCATTCCGTTATTCCGAACCAGTTCTGCCCTAATCAAGTTCGGCTGCATATCTCCAGTGTCCCCGGAATACTCTAAAACGAAGACATGACTATTCGGAGGCGAAGACATCTTGAGGCTCGTCCGCGTCACCCTTCGAAGTCCGAGGTCGAAAAGCGTATCGCGAATCCAAGCTTCGACTCGACTGCCAAGAGCTATCGAGAACAATGTTCCACGCTGATAGTTCACTCGGATAAAGCGTATTTGTCCGTCGGGTGACGTCAAAGAATGACGAGACGTACGAAGGCAAAAGACTACCGCTGCCATGGCGACAATGACTAGCGCCCCAGCAATCAGGCGAGAGCGTAGTGTTTTCATGTCAGGGGCCTAACCTTCGGTTCACGAGCGGGCAACCAGTCTTTTACTTAGAACTGATCGACCGCCACGACGCGCAGAATCTCTTCCAGTGCCGTTTGGCCGCTGATAACGCGGCGAAGCCCCAATTGCCAGAGGGTTTGCATGCCTTGCTGAATGGCGATCTGTTGCAGGGAGCGCGTCGGCAATTTCTGCAGAATTGAATCACGCAGAACCTCGTCCACGACGAGCATTTCGGTCAAGGCGGTTCGGCCCAGGAAACCGGTTTCCATGCATTCCTTGCAACCGACACCGCGCCGAAACGTGGCGGTCTCGATCATCTCCGGAGGGAGCAACCGCAGGAAGGAAGGTTCGATCTGGTAAGGCTCGGCGCAATAGGGACAGTTCTTGCGGATGAGCCGCAAGCCGACAATGCCGATGATGCTGGAGGAGAGAAGGAACGGCTCGATGTCCATGTTAATCAAGCGGGCGAACACCCCGGCGGTGCTGCCGCTGTGGATGGTGCTGATGACCAGATGGCCCGTCAGCCCCGCTTGCACGGCGATGGCGGCCGTTTCCGGGTCGCGAATCTCACCGATCATGATGACCTGCGGGTCTTGCCGCATGAGCGATCGCAACGCCACTGGGTACGTAAACTCTTTGATCGGATTAACTTGAGCCTGGCTGACCATGGGAAGATTGAACTCCACAGGGTCCTCCACTGTGCTGATGCTGATGGTGGGGCCGGACCGTTGGACCAAGTGATACAACGCTGCATAAATGGCGGTGGTTTTGCCGGAACCGGTCGGTCCCGTCAGCAAGAGCAAGCCGCTGGGCCGGGCCAACAACCCCACAAAGGTATGAAGCGTTTCCTCTTCAAAGCCGAGGCTGGACAGCTCAAAGCTCCGGTTGCTCGGATCAAAAATGCGCACCACGATCTTCTCGCCGCGCACGGTGGGAAAGACCGAAATGCGCAGTTCCACGCCGCCGATGTCCGAGCTGGCCGGCGCATGGCCCTCCTGCGGAAGGTCCGTTTGATAACTGATGAGGTTGGCCATGACCTTGAGCCGGCCCGAAATTTTCTCCATCAAATCGAGCGGCAAATGCACCAATTCAGTCAGCACTCCCAGCAATCGCAGGCGCACGACCAAGGTGCTCTCCCAAGGTTCAATATGAATATCGCTGGCCCCAGCCTTGACCGCGTCGAGAATGAGATAATTCACGAGCACACCAACCTCAATTCCCTTCTGGGCTGAAACCGACTGCAAATAACGAGTCGTCTGGTTCACAGGATAGCCGTGGTTATCAGTGGTGATACCCGGTCGTCGATAACCAGTCATCTAAAGCATACAAGAGACTCTGTCACTCCATAAATTCTCATTTCTTTCTTTTCTGTATCCCGTTGTTATCGTCTTGCTTCCAGGCCTTTTCCGGCGCTTTTTATGCCCGGCGAGGCGATTTCTTCATTGACCGCCGGGTAAAAAGACATTAGAGGTTCTCCGCCATCAGCTTGGACACGTTAACCATGGTTGAACCGGTTATCTCCGAATTGTTATGCCTGAGAAAGTGCGATGTGCGGTGATCGGCGCGGGTGGAATCGGTCTTGAGCACTTACAAAAGCTGGCTCAATGTCCTCAGGCCAGCGTCGTCGCCCTCGCCGAAAGCAACATGGAGCGGGCCAAAATTGCCTCTGACAAGTTCAGAGTCTCCCGGAGCTACGCAGATTACCATGACCTGTTGGATCAACCGGACATCGACGCGGTCACAGTTGCCCTCCCCAATTATTTGCACGCGCCGGTGGCCATCGAGGCGCTGGAGGCCCGAAAGCACGTTCTGCTGGAAAAGCCGATGGCCGTCAATGGCAAGGAAGCCGCCCAAGTTGTCATGACCGCCAAGAAGATGAAGCGGATTCTGATGGTCAACCAGCAATTCCGTTTCAAGCGCCAAACTCAGATCGCCAAACAGGTGGTTGACCGCGGCGATTTAGGGGAGATTTACCACGCCCGTTGTTTTTGGTTGCGACGTTCCAACATACCGAGGATTGGCTCCTGGTTCACACAGAAGCAATTTGCCGGAGGCGGTTGCACCATCGATCTGGGTGTGCATGTTCTGGACGCGTGCCTGCATCTAATAGGCGATTTTAAGGTCAACTCGGTTTCGGCCCACAGCTTTTCCAAGTTCGGTCCCCGAGGCCTCGGAGAGGGAGATTGGGGCAAGAGCGAGATCAACCCGAAAAGGCCGTTTGATGTGGAAGATTCCAGCATCGCTTTGCTGAGATGCGCCGGCGGCCGGACGATACTGTTGGAGGTCAGTTGGGCTGGCCACCACGCCAGCGAAAGCCGGGAATGCGGCATTGATCTGCTCGGGAGCACTGCGAGCCTCTCTTTGTATCCGGCCCGGCTCTTCCGCCCAGGCGCGATGGGCTATGAAACCGTGGAATTAGCATCGCCAAAAGTCCCTTATGGCGAAGAACCTGCGCATCATTTCATCCAGTGCATTGTCGAAGGCAAACGACCGCTGGTGGCCCTGGAGGAATCGCTCGAAGTCCAATTGATCCTGGATGCCATTTACGCCTCGGCCGCCTGCGGCAAGGAAGTGCGCCTTCGCTAGTATTACTACGCTAAGTCGTCGCAAAACCGCGAGAATTCGCAGCGCGGCAACGCCGCAAGCAAAGGAGCGCCGACATTCTTGTCGGCTTTGGCGTTGGCGCGCGATTCGGGCCGACAAGAATGTCGGAGCTCCTGCGCCACGTTGAGAATCCTCGCAGGCCGCGACGATTTGGCCAGATACTTATAGATTGGAAATCTGTACAGGTGGGGTGCATCTGGCCGTTAGTTCCGTGTAAGGAGCAGGGCTGTAGCCTGCGTTTTTTTGTTTTCTGCTGAGAAACGCAGATTTAGTTAGACAAATTGCCCGGCGGGAGGCGTCATACCAAGCAAAAGCATGCTGGCCAATTCTCAACTCGAGCGGCTTTATGATGATCACGCCCAGGCGCTGTTTGCGTTTCTGCTGAACTTCACCCGGCACGAAGCGGACACACATGATCTTTTGCAGGCGCTCTTCGTCAAATTGGCCTCACAACCCAGCCTGCTGGCTGGCGTGCGCGATGAACGGGCCTTCTTGCTGCACCTAGCCCACAATGCCGCCATTGACTTGATCCGCCGGCGCGGGACGCGGGAGAGGAATTATGAGCGACTGGCCGGCGAAACACCGGCCGTCTTTGCCTCCACTTCAGACCAGGATGAGCAGGCTTTTCGCCGGAGCTTGGCGGAAGCCTTGGGAGAGTTGCCGGCAGAGCAACGGGCGGTGGTGCATTTGAAATTGTGGGAAGAACTTACCTTTGAGGAGATTGCAGATACTCTCGGCCTTTCTCCCAACACCGCCGCCAGCCGGTACCGCTATGGTTTAGACAAATTGCGGCAGCGGCTGCGTCCACTCTACGAAGAAATCAAATGATAACTCCCATGAAACCTGATGAATTTGAGCAACAATTACAGCAGCAACCGCTGCGCACAATCCCGGCGGAATGGCGTGCCGGCATCCTTCGGGCCGCGCATACGGCGTCACAATCGCCCCGTGTGTCTGCCCGCAACTCGCTAGTGACATCGTGGTGGCGCGAGTGGCTTTGGCCCTGCCCGGAAGCCTGGGCTGGCCTGGCCGCTCTTTGGGTGGTGATTTTTGCGCTGCAGATCACGGCGCCAGCGAGTGTCACCTTGGCCTCCAACCGGACCGCGCCTGCCTCGACAGAGAGGATTCCCGCCTTGGCGGAGAGACGGCGCGAGTTGGCCAATTTGCTCGATGCCTTTTATGGACCCTCGCCCGTTTTGCGGCCCCCCACGCCGCGCCCGCGCAGTGAAGTCCGTGCGGTTACGGTTTTTGCATAGAAAACAGCTATCTTATGAGTAATTCGCTTCCCAATCCTGCAGAAAACGAATCTCAGCGGGCCGGAGGCCCGCGCTACCCAGGAAGTGATTCGCTTCCCGATCCTGCTGAAAGCCAATCTCGCTGCTGTTCTGGCCGTGTCCGGCGTTGGGTTTTCATCGTGACCGCTTTGGCCACGCTGGTTGTTTTGTTTTATACCGTGGAAAACTGGCGCGGCAAACGCGCCTGGGAAAAGTATAAACGGGAGATGCAGGCAAAAGGGGAGCTGTTGGACTGGAGGAGTTGTCTGCCTCCCCGCGTGCCTGACGAGCAGAACTTCATCAAGACACCGTTTCTGGACGCAGTTGGGTACAAGGACAAAGTAGATGCGAATGTGTGGTCACCGTTTAGCCGATTGAATTTCGGCGGCCTTTTGTCAGCGATGGGGGCAGTGGGCAGTTTCTGGCAGCAAGGGAAAATGTCCGATCTAAAGGCGGGCCAGGATTATGTCCGGAGCAGCACCAATTACACGCTGCCTCCCCTGCCGCAGGAGCCAGGCGCTGATGTGCTGGCCGTATTCCGCCCCGTGGAACGGGAATTGAACGAAATCCGCCAGGCCAGCCAACGGCCTTACGCCCAGTTCGTCATCGAGGGAGATGACCCTTTTACGGCAAGCATTCCCAATTTCGTGGGGGTACGAATCCTGGCGCAGTCCTTTTCCGTGATCGCAAGCGCTGAGCTGTCCCTGCATCAGGTTGAGGCCGCTTTTCAGGATACAAAAGTGATGCTGCGATTTGCGGCCGCGATGAGCGAGCAACCGACGCTGGTCTCGACCATGATCAGCGTGGCCATAACGGGATTGAGCCTGCAGGCGTTTTGGGAGGGATGGGCCTCCGGACAATGGTGCGAAGCGCAACTGGAAGAGTTCCAGAAGATATTCGCCGCCACTGACTTGCCGGCGGCTGTCCATCGATCCTTGCGCGTAGGTGAACGAGGAGGGGTCAATTACATCGTAGAGAACTACACGGGCAAACGATTGGCCACGCTTTTTGGCGGATCCAGTTTTAAAGACCGTATGTTTGGCTGGGCTGCCCGGTGTGCGCCGCGTGGCTGGATTTACCAGAACCAGCTTGTGTATAATCGCGCCATGCAGGATGTGGTCCTGGCCAATTACGATCCTGAGAAACGGCTCGTTATTCCAGGAGAGCTTCAGAATGAGGCCGTTGAGAGGTTCGTGGAAGGCTACGGTCCGTTCAAGTATTTGGTGGCGCTGGCCATCCCCAACTTCGCCAGGGCCATGCAAACCACCGCGCGTAATCAAACCTTTGTGAATGCAGCCGCACTGGCCTGTGCCTTGGAGCGCCACCGGCGCGCGCTCGGCCAATATCCGGAGACCCTCCAGGCCTTGGTCCCGCGTTTTATGGACAAGCTGCCGCACGACCTGATTGGCGGCCAGCCGCTCCACTATCGCCGCACGGACGATGGCAAGTTCTTGCTCTATTCCATTGGCGGGAACGGGAAAGACGATGGCGGAGTAGTGGCTTCCGACTGGCAACAAGGCGATTGGATCTGGCACTTTCCAGCCAAGCCATAGCCGCCACACGAAATATTCCTGTTCATCGAACGTCCAGCGCGCTAGTTGTTTTATTGGCCGTTTCCTGGCCAAAGCCTATGCAGTCTGAGGACACAGAGCACCGCAAACTGGCGGCGATCATGTTCACCGACATGGTGGGCTACAGCGCGCTGTCGCAAAAGGACGAAGCCCTGTCGCTGGAATTGCTCGCCGAACAGGAGCGATTGTTGCGGCCTCTGATCGCCAAGTTTCAAGGGCTGGTCATCAAGACCATGGGAGACGGGTTCCTGGTCGAGTTCGCCAGTGCCTTGGCCGCAGTGCGTTGTGCGGTAGAAATACAGGAAGCGCTGGCCCTCCGCAATGGTGTTGCTCCCGGCGGCAAGACCTTTCAAATTCGCATCGGCATTCATGTCGGCGACGTCGTGCGCCGCGACCATGATGTTTTCGGCGACGGAGTGAACATTGCCGCTCGGATCGAGCCGTTAGCGGAGCCGGGCGGAATTTGCATTTCGGAAGATGTCGCGCGTCAGATTCAGAACAAAATCGGCCAGACTCTGGTGCGCATTGGCCCGGGCGAACTGAAGAACATTCAACTGCCAGTCGTTATCTATAAGCTGATGCCTTCCCTTGGCCTAACCGCCCTTGCGGCATCGAGATTGCCGCCCGCTGCCATTTCCAAGGGCCGAACGCGTTGGCTGGCTATCCTGGGCGCTGCCCTGCTTGTGCTTCTTGGATTAGGATACTATTTGTGGTCGGGAACGTCCGCCAAAACCAAGACGGAAAGAACCAGGCTGATGAGTGAACCTGGCTCCATTGCGGTCCTGCCGTTCATGAACATGAGTTCCGAGAAGGAAAACGAGTTCCTGGGCGACGGCATTGCCGAAGAACTTATCGACGGCTTAGTCAAGAAAGGATTGAAGGTTCCTTCGCGGACCTCGGCCTTTGCTTACAAGGGCAAGAACGAAGACATTCAGAAGATTGGCGAGCAGTTGCGCGTGCGGACCGTGTTGCAGGGCAGTGTGCGCAAGTCGGGAACCAAATTGCGCATTGGCGTGCAACTGGTCAACGTGGCTGACGGCTTCAATCTCTGGGCGGAAACTTACGAGCGCGAGTCGGGCGACGTCCTGGCTATCCAAAGCGAAATCGCCCAGAATGTCGAAAAGGCGCTCCGGGATCAGATTGGCGGCGGCGAAGTGTGGGGCGGGATTTCAGTCCTCCGGGAGCATATCACCCAACGATAGTCACTACGATCATTATGCAGTTGGCGGCTTGGCCATCACCCGGTATCTTCATCGTCGGACAATATTTAAAGTTATGAGAACTTTCAGCTTATGCCTGATGTTGGCACTGATGAACTTCAACGTTTGGCCAAGCGAACGACCGAACATTGTTTGGATAGTGATGGAAGATACGGGACCGCAACTGGGCTGTTACGGCGATGCGTATGCGCGCACGCCCAACCTGGATAAGCTGGCCTTCCAAGGAGCGCGTTTCACCCGGGCCTTCACGCATGCGCCGGTTTGCGCCCCCAGCCGCTCGGGTCTGATCACCGGCATGTATCCGACCACGATTGGGACGCATCACATGCGGTCCAAGTTGCTGTCCCCGCCGCCGGCATTTACCAGCTATTTGCGCAAGGCCGGTTACTTTGTGGCTTGGCCGGGCAAGACGGATTTCAACTTTGATGTGCCCAAGGAGGCTTTTGACTCGACGGCCAACTGGCTGAAAAACCCGCCCCGGCAACCTTTCTTTGCCTACGTCAACTTCACAGATTCCCACGAAAGCAAGATTCGCGCGTCCGCCAAGGAATTGGCCAGGATCACCGCCAAGCTGGCACCGGACCAGCGTCACGATCCCGCCCAAGCCAAGCTTCCGTCTTATTATCCGGACACGCCTGAAGTGCGCCGCGATTGGGCGAATTATTACGATGTTGTCTCCGGCGTTGACCAACAGATCGGTGACATCCTCAAAGTGTTGGAAGAGCAGGGCTTGGTTGAAAATACCCTCGTGTTTTTCTTTGGCGATCACGGGCGCGGATTGCCGCGGGGCAAGCGTTGGGTGTACGACAGTGGCATCCATGTCCCGCTCATCATTCGTTGGCCGGGCCAAATCAAACCCGGCAGCGTGCGCGAGGATTTGGTTTGTTTCATCGACTTTGCGCCGACGGTTTTGTCGCTGGCGGGAGCAGAGGTGCCGAGGAGCTTGCAGGGCCAGGTGTTCCTGGGACCAAACACAGCGCCGGAGCGGCGGTACGTTTTTGCGGCGCGGGACCGGATGGATGAAACGTACGACCGGATGCGGGCCGTGCGAGATAAACAGTTCAAGTACATCCGCAATTTCCATCCGGAACTTCCTTACGCGCAACGCATTGCCTACATGGACATGATGCCGACCATGCAGGTCTGGCGCCGGCTCAATGAGGAAGGGAAACTCGTCGGCCCGCAGAAGCTCTTCTTCGCTCCCAACAAACCAAAGGCAGAGCTTTATGACCTCAACCAAGACCCGCATGAGATTTGTAACCTGGCCGATTTGCCGGAACAGCAGGAGAAGCTGCGGGAATTGAGAGCGGCTTTGGACCAATGGATGGCGGAAACCAAAGACCTGGGAGGTATTCGCGAAGAAGAGCTTGTCAAGCGCGGTTTGGTCGCCGACAAACTCTCCGAGTATGCGGAACGCAAGAAACCTGGGTTTCAATCCAAGTAACATCCGTTTGCGCGCATGAGTGAACAGCCAACAGAAGAGGAGAAAGGAGCCAAAGCAAAGTCTGTTCGACAATTCATAATCGCGCTGGTGATCGTCCTGGGGGGTGTGGTGGTGGGATCCATGATTGTCATACGCCACGAGCAGCCCAGGCCGGCCTATCAGCCCTCTGCTCTTGGTCATGTGCCGCCTGTGCCGGCATCCACAATTCCCGCTGCTGCGGACACTCAAGGCATGGTTTGGATTCCGCCCGGCCAATTTTGGATGGGGTCGGAAGGGAACGGCTCCGACGAGCAGCCGGTGCATCAGATCACTTTGCACGGTTTCTGGATGGATCAAGCCGAAGTCACGAATGAACAATTTGAGCGATTTGTGCGCGTGACCGGATACGTCACCATGGCCGAGCGCAAACCGGATGCCAAAGATTTTCCCAATGCGCCGCCCGAAGCGCTCGTGCCGGGGTCCATCGTCTTCAGTCCGCCGCCTGGCGACGTGCCATTGCACAATCATTTTATCTGGTGGAAGTGGACGCCGGGCGCCAATTGGCGTCATCCGGAAGGTCCCGGCTCGACCATCCAAGGCCGGGAAAAGCATCCGGTGGTGCATGTCTGTTGGGATGACGCGGTTGCCTACGTCAAATGGGCCGGCAAACGGTTGCCCACCGAAGCAGAATGGGAATATGCCGCGCGCGGGGGATTGGACCGCCAGCCTTACATCTGGGGCAAAGAGCAAACACCCGGCGACCGATGGCTGGCCAACATCTGGCAGGGACGCTTTCCCAATGAGAACTCGCTCAGCGACGGCTTTCGCGGCACGGCCCCTATCGTCTCCTATCCTCCCAATGGCTACGGCTTGCATGACATGGCCGGCAACGTCTGGGAATGGTGCGCCGACTGGTACCGGCCCGATTATTACGCGCAAAGTCCGAGCCAAAATCCGTCCGGCCCAGACACAAGCTTTGATCCGAATGAACCGGGCGTGCTCAAAAAGGTCATGCGCGGCGGCTCATTCTTGTGCAGCGACCTTTATTGCACCGGCTATCGTCCCAGCGCCCGCATGAAATCGTCGCCCGACACTGGTCTGGCGCACACGGGTTTTCGTTGCGTGAAGGATGGTCCGATGCCGGCAGCGCCTGCTCGGCTGTAAGGTTATACCCATCAGGAGTCGGCTGCTTGGCCGGATGTAAAATTTGAAATGGTTTGAAGCGTTTCATGCTGGCGTTAGCCCGTGTGGCTGGGTAATGTCAGGCCATTGCAGGCCGGCCTTTGGCAATTATGGAAATCGTCGTTAGAAAATTCAGCAGCTTTGACGAGGCCGATGCGGCGGACGAAGCTGCGGCGCGCAAACTTAGCGGGGAGGAGAAGCTCCAACTCCTGCTCGACCTGATCATGCCCGAACACCCGCATGAGGCCACTATCGAAAGATTTGCAAGAGTTTATCCGCTTGCTGAACAGCGAAAGGATTGAATACCTCATCGTCGGCGCTTGGGCTGTGGCTTTTCACGGGCGGCCCCGTTACACCGGCGACTTGGATATCTTTCTGCGCCGTGACGCTGCCAACGCGGATCGGATGGTGCGGGTCATTCAGGCGTTTGGTTTCGGCGCCACGGGCATTGCGCGAGAGGATTTTCTGAGAGAGAACTACGTGATCCAACTTGGAATTGAGCCCAATCGTATCGACCTGCTGACCGGCATCAGCGGCGTCGAATTCGAGATCGCCTGGCAACGAGGGGTCCGAGGCCGGATCGCAGACGTGGAAGTCCAGTTCATCGACCGGGACATGCTCCTCCAGAACAAACGAGCGGCAGACCGCGATAAGGACCTCGGTGACATCCGTCTCCTAGAGCGGACCCGGCCAAGGCCACCGACCGAATAATCCTTCTGCGCGCGGTGATTTTGAAATGATCTGCCGGATGCTCGGTGCTGAGTCGGAAGTTCTGTCAGTTGATGGGCGGGGATGTGACGGTGAGAAGCGAGCACGGTAAAGGCTCGACATTTACACTCGAGTTGCAGCTACCCACCCAGTGACCATTGAGAGAGGGGCTGAACTTTACTTGGACCCGCCAAAATCAGGGCTGCGCGGCAGCGCAGCCCTACCCAGCAATGAATAGTTACGCCTGAGGCTTGGCGGCCATTTCCCGGTCTCGTTCTTCCATGGCTGCGCGGCGGGAGAGTTTGACACGGCCTTTATCATCGACGCCGATGCATTTCACCCAGATTTCATCGCCGATTTTGACAATGTCTTCCGTCTGCTTGACGCGAAAATTGGCGAGTTCGCTGATGTGGCAAAGCCCATCCTTGCCGGGCAAAACCTCGACGAAGCAGCCGAACTCCTTGAGGGTCACTACCTTACCGCGGTAGAGTTTGCCGACTTCGATTTCGGCGGTCATCCCTTCGACCGCTTGACGGGCCACCAGCATGCCTTCTTCGGAGACGGAATAAATATGCACCGTGCCGTCGTCTTCGATATTGATCTCACAGCCGGACTCTTCGACGATGCGTTTGATATTCTTGCCGCCGGGACCAATCAAGGCGCCGATCTTTTCCGGATTAATCTTCAAGGTCAGGATGCGCGGGGCATACTTGCTGAGGTTGGAGCGCGACGTGGCCAGGACCTTGGCCATTTCCTGGAGGATGTGAAGGCGCGCCAGGCGGGCTTTCTCGACTGCTTCAGCCATAAGCTGATACGGAATGCCTCGCAATTTCAGGTCGAGCTGAAAGCCGGTGATGCCTTTTTCCGTGCCGGCAATCTTGCAGTCCATGTCGCAAAAGGCGTCTTCCCAACCGATGATGTCGGTCAGCAATTGATACCGGGAAATCTGGTTTTGCTCGTTGTACTCGGTGCAGAGGCCGATGCTGATTCCGGCGACCGGACGAGTCACCGGGACGCCGGCGTCCATGAGAGCCAGGCTACCGCCGCATACGGAAGCCATGGAGGTCGAACCGTTCGACTCCATGATTTCGCACGTGATCCGAATGGCATAGGGAAATTCCTTGAGCGGAACCATCGGCTCGATGGAGCGCTCGGCCAATGCGCCGTGTCCGATTTCGCGCCGGCCCGGCCCGCTGATCCGGCCGGTTTCGCCGACGGAGAAATTGGGGAAATTATAATGCAGAATGAGTTGTTTCTCGGTGCTGCCGCCGGTGTAGGCATCAAATTCCTGAGACTCCTCGGTGGTGCCCAAAGTCGTCAGAACCACCACCTGTGTTTCACCTCGCATAAAGAGCGCCGAGCCATGAGCGCGAGGCAGAATCCCCGTTTCACAATGGATCGGCCGGATTTCATCGAACGGCCTGCCGTCCAACCGCTTGCCGCTATTCAGAACCAGGCTGCGGACCGTTTCCTTTTGGATGTAATAGGCTGCGTCATCGAGAACGAATTCGGTCACTTTTTCGGCGCCGAATTTCTCGACCAGCTTTTTTCCGACCTCCTCAAAAACGGCCTTAACGGCTGCTTCGCGGGCCAGTTTGCCTGAGATGAGCAGGGCCGGCACGAGGCGGTCGCCTGCCAGCGCCTTGGCTTCCTTAAGAATTTCTTCGGGCACAACATTGATCGTGATGGCGCGTTTCGGTTTGCCGACGCGGGCGGCCAGTTCTTTTTGAGCAGCGATGACCGGCTGGCAGGCTTCCTGGCCAAACCGGAGCGCCGCATTAAAATCCTCTTCGGAAATCTCGTTGGCCGACCCCTCGAACATGATGAGGTCGGTGGCATTGCCGACATAGACAAGGTCCAAATCGCTCTCGGCCATTTGCGCGTGCGTTGGGTTGGCCACGAATTGGCCTTTGATGCGTCCGACGCGCACGGCTCCAATGGGGCCGTCCCAGGGGATATCACTGACCATCAATGCTGAGGAGGCGCCGATGATGCTGAGGATATCGGGATCATTTTCTCCGTCGGCGCTCAGGAGAATGCTTTGCACCTGGACTTCGTTGTACCATCCTTTGGGAAAGAGCGGGCGGATGGGGCGATCAATGACGCGGCTGGTCAGGATTTCTTTTTCGGTGGGGCGTCCTTCACGTTTGAAGTAGCCGCCCGGGAACTTTCCGGCAGCGGCCGCCTTTTCGCGGTAATCGACGGTTAAGGGAAAGAAGTCTTGGCCGGGCTTGGCGGTGGTGGCGGCCACGGCCGCGACAATGACAATGGTTTCGCCCAATTGAACTGTGACGGCTCCATCCGCTTGTTTGGCAATTTTTCCGGTTTCGATATGAATTTGATTGGTTCCAACCTGGAACGAGATTTTTTCTGGCATACAATTATTCTGCTAACCATTGACGCAGAGGAACTTCAGTGAGCACCTGGAGACACAGGTACTGAATGAAATTTCCCAGCGTCAATGGGGTTTATACATACGCGACGTGGTTGCGGCAGTCGTTGGGAACCTGGTCGCGTTTCTCCAGGCTCCTCCATTTCAGTGTCACCGTCTGACTGCGTATTTGAAACGAGAGATCGGAAGGCCTCTCTTGACCCGACTGAATTACTTGCGAAGCTTCAGTTTCTTGGTGAGGGATACGTAGCGGTTGGCATCGGTGTTGTGCAGATAGTCCAGCAGCTTCCGCCGCTGGCTAACCATCATCAGCAATCCACGCCGTGAGCTGTGATCCTTCTTGTTCTTCTGCAGATGCTCGGTCAACTGGTTGATCTTTTGTGTCAACAAGGCAATCTGCACATCCGCCGAACCCGTATCACGTTCATGCACCCGAAATTCTTCAATCGTTTTTGATTTGCCTTCCATACTTTCCATCTGCTTTATCTCAATAATTCCGCCGAATGTAGGCTGTAATCCGGTCAGTGTAAAGCACTTTCCAGAAACAGCGAATTCAGGCCGGCCTTTCCGAGGGAGTGCTTGACCGCGAACCGAACAAGGCTGTGCCAATACGGACGAGGGTGGCGCCCTCCTCAATGGCAACTTCAAAATCGGTACTCATGCCCATGCTGAGATGCGGCAGCGGCGCGCCGATCTCTTGCTCGCAGCGTTCTTTCAGTTCGCGCAGCAGCCGGAACACCGGGCGCACCTTTTCCGGTTCTGGCGTCCATGGAGCCATCGTGAACAAGCCCTGAATTTCAATTTTTGGCAAAGCATTGATGGCGGCCAATGCCTCCAACAATTGCGCGGGTTTGAAGCCGAACTTGGCCCCTTCACCGGCCGCGTTGACTTCCAGCAGAACGGGCATGGTTTTCGCACTTTTGTGGGCCCACTGGTTGATCTCCTCGGCCAGGGCCAGGCTGTCCACGCTCTGAATCATTCCAAAAAAGTGGACGGCGTCACGGCATTTGTTCGACTGCAAATGGCCGATCATGTGCCAGCGCAGTCGCCCTGGGCATTGCCCAATCTTGATTTTGGCTTCCTGGACGCGATTCTCGCCGAAGAGCATCTGGCCCAAATCGGCTGCCGCGCGCACCAGGTGAGGCGGTTGCCCTTTGCTGACGGCCAGCAAGGTGACAGAAGCGGGATCGCGCCCGGCCCGGGCCGAGGCGGCCTCGATCCGTTGGCGAAGAGAATCCAGGTTGGCGGCTAAATCCATGCCCATTAGAGTAAGAGACCTTCCGGCAAAAACAAGCTTCAGGTATTCCGCTGTGTCAAGTTCAAGGAGAGCTCCGTGTTCCCCTCGGACCCGCTCGCCAACCTTGAATCGCTGCGCACAGCCCGTTCGGTCTTCAATCGCAATTGGCCGCAGGCGGCGTCGATGTCATGCCCTTTTTCCCGGCGCAAAGTGGCAGCGACCTTGCGGTTGGCCAGCGCGCTGGCAAACCTTTCCTTGGCCGCCTCAGAGGGACGTTCCCAGGGAAGTCCTTCGACTCTGTTATAGGGAATTAAATTCACTTTGGCGTGGAGCCGCAGCGCCAAGTCCGCCAAGGGCTGGGCGTGCTCAAGGCCATCGTTAAGGCCGGCCATCAGGATGTATTCCAGCGTGATCATTCGCCCCTTTTTCGCCAGGTAATACTCGCACGCGTCCGTTAGTTCGCGGAGAGGATGTTTTCGGTTGACGGGCATGATCCGATCCCGGACTTCGTCGGTGGCCCCGTGCAGGGAAATGGCCAGTCGAAATTGAAACGGTTCGTCGGCCAGGCGGCGAATTTGCGGCGCGAGGCCGCTGGTGGAAATGGTGATCTTGCGCGCGCCGATCGCTCCTCCCCAGGGCGCATTCAGAATCTTCAGGGCCTTAAGCAAATGCTCATAGTTGGCCAGCGGCTCGCCCATGCCCATGATAACCAGATTGTTGATCAGACGTGCGGGGGCGGAGCAGGGAGAGAGGAGAGTGGGGTGGTTTGCTGGTCCTTCCAGATTAAGATCTGAGATTTGAGATTTGGGAGATGCGACCGGTGGCGAGCTTGGCGGTTGGAGAGTGGAGAGTCGGGAGTTGAGATTATCCTGGGCGTGCCATCGTTCGACCGCGAGGATTTGCTCCACGATTTCGTGCGGTTCGAGATTTCGTTTCCACCCCTCCAAACCACTGGCGCAAAACTTGCAGCCATAAGCGCATCCCACTTGAGTGGAGACACAAAGGGTGTGACGATCGCTGGCTTCGCCGTAGAGAGCCGGATTGGCGGGGATGAGCACACTCTCGATGAACGC
>CAYIIH010000021.1:16758-38826 GCA_964363225.1 uncultured Verrucomicrobiota bacterium
GCATCGCCCCGCGGATCAAAACGCTCAGAGAGACTCCTGCCCGGCTTCAATCTGTGGCAGTCGCTCTGAATTCGCGGCGATGACTGATTCAAGATTGGGTTCAAGATGCGCCAAACAGCCCCTCACCCCATCCCTCTCCCCATCCGATGGGGAGAGGGGAGCACTACGGTTGCGGACCGGCCAGGTAATACTTCTGCGTGTACTCCCGGACCATGCGCCAAGTGTTGAATTTGGGAACAAGCGTCTGCATGGCCCGCCGGATTTTGTGAATCCAGCGGCGCGGAATGCCGTGCGCATCCCGTTCGTAAAAGCAAGGAATCACTTCTTCGGTCAGCACACGGTAGAGGTTTTCGCTGTCGCGCTGGTCCTGTTCTTCAATCGAGTCGGGGTGGGAATCATCGCCAATGGCGAAGCCATTGGTCCCGTCGTACCCTTCGCGCCACCAGCCATCGAGAATGCTGAGGTTCAGGCATCCATGGCAGCTTGTTTTCTGGCCGCTGGTTCCCGAGGCCTCCAAAGGCCGGCGCGGATTGTTCAGCCAGACATCACAGCCAGAGACCAGTTGGCGGGCCACGTGGACATCGTAATTCTCGATGAAAACCAGATGGCCTTTCAGTTCCGAATATTCGCTCAGATGAATGATATGTTGAATGTAACGTTTGCCGTCGTCATCGCGGGGATGGGCCTTTCCGGCGAAGATGAACTGAATGGGCCGCTGGCGGTCGGAAACCAGCCTGACGATGTTGTCAAAGTGCTGGAAGATGAGTGGTGCCCGTTTGTAGGTGGCGAACCGGCGGGCAAAGCCTATCGTCAAAGCGTCGGGGTTCAGCAAATGGTCAAAGGCAATGAAATCCCCCTGCGTCAACCGCTGTCCTTGCAGCAGCAGCCGGCGCCGGGCAAACTCGATCATCTCGCGGCGCAACTTGTAGCGCATCGCCCAGATTTCCTCGTCAGAGACAAAGCCAGGGTCAGCCAGTCGTGCCCAGAATTCGGGCGAATTAATCTCTCCTTCCCAGTCAGCGGGAGGTTTAGCCCGCCAGAAGGTGGTGCTTTCCCCGGCTAGACCCTGGTTTTCGACCCGCGCCGCCGCGCTGAGCTTGCGGCGCCAGAATCGCCGGACCGGGCCTTTCATCCAGCCCAACAGATGAATGCCGTTAGTAATATGGCCGATGGGCACCTGGTCCCCGGGTTTGTCCGGATAGAGCGTTTTCCACATGTAACGGCTCACCTGGCCGTGCAATTCGCTGACGCCGTTGGCGGAGCGGGAGGCTTTCAAAGCCAGCACCGTCATACAGAATAACTCGGCTTCATCCTCCGGATCAACGCGTCCCAGGGCCATCAATTGCGCCAGCGGCATCTTGAGCTTGGACTGCATCTTGATCAGGGCGTAACTGATCAAATCGGCCGAGAACCGATCGTGGCCGGCTTCCACCGGCGTGTGCGTGGTGAAAATGCATTCTGTCTTGGTCCGCTCAAAGGCCTCTTGGAAGGTCAATCCTTCAGCCAGTTTTTCCCGAATCAGCTCCAAGGTCAAAAAAGCAGCGTGGCCTTCGTTCAGGTGAAAGACCGACGGTTGCACGCCCAGGGCGCGCAAGAGGCGGACACCGCCGACCCCCAGCAAAACCTCCTGCATGATTCGCGTCGTGCTGTCGCCACCATACACACGCAGGGTCAAATCGCGCAGGCGTTGCTCGTTTTCCGGATGATTGGTGTCGAGCAGATAGACCGGGCATCGCCCCACGTTCACCCGCCAGGCCTGGAAATAGACCTGGTTCATCGCAATTTCCACCACGCAGACCAAAGGCTCGCCCCTGGCGTTCAGGACCGGTTCCAACGGCAGGTTCCTTGGATTCAGCAGCGTGTAGTATTCCGTTTGCCAATTCTCCTGATTGAACATCTGCTGGAAATAACCTTCCCGATAGAAAAGGCTCAAGCCGACAAAACCGAGGCCCAGGTCACTGGCCGACTTGGCGTGGTCGCCGGCCAGAATGCCCAATCCGCCGGCGGCGATGGGCAACGTCTCGTGGAAGCCAAATTCAGCCGAAAAGTAGGCGACGGGATTGGCCAGCAGCGACGGGGCGTGTTGGCGGGCCCAGGTGTTTTTCTCCTGCAGGTAAGCTTCGAATTTGTGCAGCACTTCCCGCACGTGCTGCGCAAACTCCTGATCCTGCAAGCGGACGCGCAACTCATAATCGGAGACCTCATGCAGGATGGCCACGGCATTGTGATACAAGTTTTGCCAGCCGCGCGGGGAAAGCTCGTGAAAAATCTCTTGCGCCTCCTGGCTCCAGGTCCACCACAGATTGCGGGCCAGACGGTTCAGTCCGATGGTCAATTCGGTTACTTCATTGGCGGAAAGTGTTCTCGTGCTCATAACTATCTATCCAGCGAAACAGCGCGGACAATCTTCGACTGATTTCAGTGGGGCCAGACGCTAGACCGAGTTGCTGGTGACGGCAAACAAAATTAACCTGGGGCCTGGCTGCAATGGAGTTGCAGGCAAAGTCAGGGCAGGAATCGGCGGAACCATTGCCCGGCCAATTGCGCGACCATCTCCAGCGCGCCCGGTTCTTCAAAAAGATGGCCCGCGCCAGGAATGATCTCCAGGCGTTTCTCCGAGGTGATCTGCGCCAGGACTTGGCGATTCAAACCGATCACCGGATAATCATTCCCGCCCACGATCAGCAGCGTGGCGGCCTGCACACGGGGCAAAGTGGCTGCTGCGAGGTCAGGCCGCCCTCCACGGGAAACCACGGCTCGCACCGCCGAGGCGCGATCGGCCGCTGCCATCAAAGCCGCCGCCGCGCCTGTGCTGGCGCCGAAAAGGCCGATGGCCAAATCCTTTGTCTCCACCTGTTGGGTGAGCCAATCAACGCAAGCCGCCAGCCGTCTGGCCAGGAGAGGAATGTCAAAGCGATGCTCGGCTGTGCGCAAATCAACCCTTTCCTCTTCCGGCGTGAGCAGGTCCATCAGCAACGTCGCCAGGCCGGCTTGGCGCAGCGCCTGCGCGACGTAGCAGTTGCGGGGACTGAACCGGCTGCTGCCGCTCCCATGAGCAAAAAGCACGATCCCGTCGGCGCGCGCAGGGACAACCAGGTCGCCTGCCACGGTCGCCGTCCCGGCCGTGATTTGCACCAGGCGTCCTTCATCATCCGAGGTGGAGTTGCAGTTCATGGTTCGCCGCCGACCGGTTGGCTCACTCGTAATCTAAGATCGTGCTGTAAGGGCCGTCCACTGCGTAGTTGATGCCCGCCAGCTTCCAGGCCGAGCCGTCCTTGATAAAGACGCCGGCGGCGGAATCGCCTTCGGACAACGCCGCTTCGTCGGCCCCGGCGCCGGCGTTGAACGGCAATTCGAGCAGTTCTCCAACTCCAATGCCGGTGCCGCCGCCGATTTGACCAACGCCGTTGGTGACAATGCTGCCGACTTGATTTTGACCCCATCGTTGGCGGCCGTCCGCCGCTCCCCAGCGCCATCCTTTCAAAGTAGAGCCATTAGGCTTGCTGACCGTCACCTCGTCGCCTCGCTGAGTTCCACGGCCAAAGACCACCACGTCTTTTCCCACTTCATCGTTTTTGGTGTAAAGCTCGGTCCAGAGCGGAAACCGTCCGTTGATCCGCCAGATTCTTAAATCGCTGTCTGGATCGTCGAAGACCGCGCTGGTCCAATAGTCCACGCCTTGAAAGGTGAAAACGTTGCCGACGGACCCACCCACGTGTTCGGCAGTGATGAAATACTGTGGGGCAACGGTGGTGCCGAGAAAGTTGCCCCAAAACCCTTGGGACTCCCAACCACTGTTCGTCAGAGTGCCCGTCGGCGCCGTAGTGTTGTGGTTCGCTTCCGCCGTCGAATAGAAGAGGACCGCAGGAACGGAAGGAGGTTCCAAAAAGAGTAAAAGCAGGACCACAAGCCACGGCATGTCTTTCATGGATAGCAGTGTGCCCGTCGGCTGGATTTGATCGCTGGCATGATGTTCCATGGCAGGAGCAGACTCTGTTCCGTGACCAGTCCCGGCCGGTAGGCGGCATTCTTGGCGAGGCACAAGCGTGGCGTGGTTACCCGGCCCTTCCCAGCATCCGGTCGAGCGAATCAGACGTTTGATAAACCAGCGCTTCCGGATAATGAGCGTAAGGATGGAAATACTCAAACGTTACATAGCCTCGATACCCGATCTGATCGAGAGCTTCCATCACCGCCGGCCAGTTGGTGGTGCCATCCAAGAGGGGACGAAAAGCTTCCAGGGAATGGTCGGTGCCTTTCTTCGAAAATTCCTTGAAATGGATATTCTGAATCCGCTTGCCGAGAATTGGAATCCAATGCTCGGCATGTTGAAACAAGGCCACGTTGCCGGTATCAAAATGAACGCGAACGCGCTCACTGTGAAAGCTATCGACAAACGCATTCATTTCCATCGGCGTCATCAGGTAGCCGTTGAAGAATATGTTCTCGATGTTCAAAGAGACGCCCAACTTTTCCGCCTGTGGCACCAGCTTTCCGACCGCCTCGCGCGCGCGCTGATCGCAAACGTCGTTGGGCACCGGTTCGTGGTCGGTCCGCCACGGGATATGCACGGCGCCGGGAACGACCAGGAGGTTCTTGACGCCCAGGTCATGAGCCGCTTGTGCCATTTTGCCCGCCAACTCCAGGCCGCGCGTGCGTTTCTCCGGATCGTTGCTCGTCAAGGGGTACGGCCAAAACAAGAACGAGCAAAGCCCGCTGATGGCAATGCCAATTTGGTCGGCCATCTTCCGTATCGCCTGGAATTCCTTGATCCCAGCCTTTGGCGACAGGTCATTGTCGAGATCGTAGTTCAATTCGATCCCGTCGAATCCGGCTCGTTTGGCCAGTTTCAGGCATTCCTCAAGGTTCATTTTGTCAGGGTAGGGAAAGGCCCAAAGGTTGATCGATTTCTTCATCTCGTAACGCTTGGGCGATGCGCGCCGGGCATCCGGCTGCGCGGCGGGCGCAGCGCGTCCCGGGCTGGTGCCAAAAGCGGCCACACCGGCGGCGGCCAAGGTCGATGTAAGGGCCGCGCGCCGTGAAACAAGCGTGCCCGAAACGGATTCAGTATCTGCTGAAGAACCGGTTTGCTGGGAAATGGATAATTGTTGGGAGTTCATGCCCGTTCTTTTAGGCTGAAGCGCTGCGCCTGGCAAGCAGTTACCAATTCGAGCCGCAGCCGAAGCCAGGAAGGCGTAGAGTTTTCTCAACCGATGGTAGGGCGAAGCTGCTGCTTCGCCCTGGAATTCTTCGGTGTCCAAGTGTTGGTAGTGGGCACAGTTCTGTCACCAAAAAGGGATTGAGCGGGTGCTCCCATCACTCGGCGGAAAACCGTGTGGAAACAACGCGGCGCGGCAGCGCCGCCCTACCGGGACTGAAATGACACGGACAAGACGAACCCGCCAGTAGATCGGGAGACGAGCAGGAAATCCGAGTTGGCCGTATCCTCATTTCCATTGACGCTCCTGTTGCCCCGCTTTCAAATGGCCCGCATGCGAACCTTCACCAGAATGGCTCAGGTCATCGTCCTGTTTGCGGTCGTTTTGTGCCGGTCGATTTGCAGTGCTGCCGATTTGAAACACGAGGAAGCGTGGCGAACCATCGCTCCTTTTTTCCGCCCGCCGCCTGAACTGGCCGACAATTTCGGCGCCTACAAATCGCCGTTGACCTTCTATGACGGGCGTTCCGTTAAAAGCCCGGCGGACTGGCTCGAACGCCGCCGCGAGATTCTGGCCAAATGGCATCAAATCATGGGGCCGTGGCCGGCCATGATCGAGAAACCAAAGGTCGAGTTCTTGGGTGAGGAAAAGCGCGGAAATCTCATTCAGCATCGCATTAGGATTGAGATCGCTCCGCAACAGTCCGGGGATGGCTATCTGCTTGTGCCGGAAGGAAATGGACCGTTCCCAGCCGTGGTCGTGCCTTATTACGAGCCGGAAACCAGCATCGGACGAAAAGCGGAGCTCCGCGACTTTGGCTATCAATTGAGCAAACGCGGATTCGTCACGTTGTCCATCGGCTCGCCGGGTGGTGATGCCCGCCTGCCTGCGACGGGGAAAGCCCAATGCCAGCCGTTATCCTTCCTGGCTTACGTGGCGGCAAATTGTTACAACGCTTTGGCCAGCCTGCCTCAAGTCGATCAGGCGCGAATCGGCATCGTCGGCCATTCCTACGGCGGGAAATGGGCGATGTTTGCGGCTTGTCTTTACGATAAATTCGCCTGTGGGGTCTGGTCGGATCCGGGCGTCGCTTTCGATGAGAAACGCCCCAACGTCAATTACTGGGAGCCATGGTATCTCGGCTTGGACAAAGACCGCCGGCGCACTCCCGGCCTCGTCACACCTGAGAATCCACGCACGGGCGCATATAAAGATCTGTTCGAGTCCAGCCATGATCTCCATGAGTTGCAAGCGCTGATGGCGCCGCGTCCGTTCCTGGTCTCCGGTGGTTCCGAAGATCGCCCAGAGCGTTGGATCGCGCTGAACCACGCCTTGGCCGTGAACAGATTGCTCGGCTACACCAATCGCGTCGCCATGACCAACCGGCCAGACCACACGCCCACACCCGAATCGAACGAGCAAATCTATCTCTTTCTTGAGTATTTTTTGAAGAGCGCACCCGAGGCGGGAAAGCGTTAGCCCGAGACTCCACCGAGCGGCGCGTTGGCCTTGTAGCGCAGATTCGGCCGATCAGCCCGGAGTGGTGAACGACGAGTCTCCTTGAATTGCAGCCCGCAAAGTTGTTGAGTTCTGCCGCTTTTTGCGAATAATCCTTTTATGAAAATGTTCACCTCCGCACGAGAATAGCCGTTACAGGCAGGTGCCTGCACAGCAATCCCTTGAAATCCAATGACTAACATTCGCATCACCGTTTGGAATGAATTTGTTCATGAGAAGGAAAACCCGGACGTGGCCCGGATTTACCCTCGCGGCATCCACGAAACGATTGCCGATTCATTGCGGAACCATCCCGAATTGGCTGTTCGCACGGCCACATTACGCGAGCCTGAGCACGGCTTGACCGAAGAAGTCCTGCAGAGCACCGATGTGCTGACTTGGTGGGGCCATGCCGCTCATGATCAGGTGAGCGACGCCGTGGTGGCCCGCGTTCACCAGCGCGTTCTGGATGGCATGGGATTGGTCGTGCTGCATTCGGGACATTTTTCCAAGCTCTTCAAACGGCTCATGGGCACCAGTTGCGCTCTCTGCTGGCGCGAAGCCGGCGAACGGGAGCGCGTTTGGGTCGTCAATCCGGGGCATCCCATTGCCGAGGGCATCGATCATTTCATTGAGCTGGAGCAATCCGAAATGTACGGCGAACCCTTCGGCATCGCGACACCGGATGAGCAGGTGTTTGTTTCCTGGTTCGAAGGCGGGGAGGTGTTTCGGGGCGGGAATTGCTGGACCCGGGGCAGCGGCCGGATTTTCTACTTCAGTCCCGGCCATGAGACCTACCCGATCTATCACCATCCTGGGATTCAACGGGTGATTTATAATGCGGTGCGCTGGGCACAGCCACAAGGCGCCAAAGCCGATGTGCCCCGCCATGTTCCGGTCGAAGAGGCCCGCCAAAGAATCACGGCCAAAGGACCTCAACTCCACGACAGCGCAGGAAAGCTGCAATGAAAGATTGGCTCCTATGTCACAAAAAGAAATTGAAGTCATCATAACACGCCGACTGGCCAGCTCCCTTGCCATGCCCATTTTCATTGTCGATGTGGATGGGAACCTGATTTTCTACAACGAACCCGCCGAAGTGATTCTGGGCCGGCGTTTCGATGAAACCGGCGAGCTGGCGGCCCACGAATGGACTCACGCTTTCACCCCGACTAATGCCGACGGCGAGCCGCTCAAGCCCGAAGAGTTGCCGCTGATGGTCGCTTTGTCGGAGCGCCGGCCGCACCATTCTGATTTTTGGATTCACGGGCTGGATAACGTCCCGCGGCACATCGAAGTCACCGCCTTTCCTCTCATCGGGCAAGGCGAGCGGAATTTGGGCGCCGTGGCGATTTTATGGGAGGCTCACTCGTGAAAGTGACGCTTTGGGGCACTCGCGGCTCACTGGCTACACCCGGTCCGGATACCGCGCGCTACGGTGGAAATACTTCGAGTGTTGCAGTCCAGGGACCGGAAGGCACCGTTCTGGCCTTGGACGCCGGCACCGGCATTCGCCCGTTGGGAGGCGCCTTGCCCCGCACCTTGCGGCGAGTGGATGTCTTGCTGACGCACCTCCACATGGATCACATCCAAGGTCTCGGGTTCTTCGCTCCTCTCTACCATCCAGGAATGGAAGTCCACATTTGGGGTCCCGCCAGCACTACCTTGAACTTGCGTGGACGCCTCATCCGTTATCTTTCACCGCCGCTGTTTCCGGTTCATTTGCGGGATTTGCCCTGCAAGCTCTTCACGCACGAGGTTCCGTGCGGCGACTTTGACATTGGCGAATTCAGAGTGTCGTCCTGGTTGGTCTGCCATCCCGGTCCCACGGTCGGTTACCGCGTCGCTACTTCCCGCGCTTCCATGGCCTACTTGCCGGACCACGAACCGGCCTTGGGTCTCCGTAAACTCTCCTACGCCCGAGACTGGACCTCCGGCTACGCGGTGGCCGAAGGCGTGGACTTGTTGATTCATGATGCCCAATACACCTCGGATGAATACAAAACCCGTGTTGGCTGGGGGCACAGCACCTTCGACCAGGCTTTTGCATTTGCTGCTCTCGCCGGAGTCAAACACTTCGTACCCTTTCATCACGATCCGGCCCACAGCGACAGCGTGCTCGACCAGCTCCTGGCCTCGGCCATCGCCGCCGCCCGGCCACCCTTCCCCGTCACGCCCGGTGCCGAAGGCGCAACGTTCAATCTGGATGGGCAGGCACCGGCGTAGAGGCTGGTCTTGCGGCATGAATCATCTGAACTCCGACACCCTGGCTTTGTTCTGGCACGACGCTGAGCCCCGTGAAAACCGGCTCCGGCAGGTCATCACCGAGCGCCTCGCCCTCAGACCGCCCCCCTTGCTCGATGATTTTATTGTTGCCACCTATTTCTTTGCTTTCCGCAGCTTGAAACTGGAAAAGGCCGTCGAGGAAATCAGCTACCATGCCACCAGCGGCGTCAAACATCCACCGCCGGGTTCGTTGCTCGATCAGTGCTCAGCCCGGCCGGCCGGTGTGGATGCCTTCGATGCCAGCGGCCGCCTCGGCTTGCTGCACGTGGCTTTCCCGCTCAAGATGATGCTGCAGCCCGATGGCCACCTGACTTCCTGTGACATTTTGCACACAGTGGCCGGCGCCATCATCTTCGATGTTTACGAGAACCAGGACTCGCGCTTGGTCGCCCTGCAAATTCCCGAAAAAGTCCTGCACACTTTCCCCGGTCCGGCTTACGGGCCTGACGGCGTTCGCCGCTTGACCGGTTTTGCGCCCGATCAACCGGCCTTCGGCACCATCCTGAAACCCACCGCCGGCATCACGCCCCGGGACGTCGGCCGGTTGGTCGAGGAAGCAGCGGCTTGTCCTCTGTTCCTCTTCGTCAAAGAGGACGAGGACCTTTATCCCAATCTCGATTACTCTCCGGTCGCGGAGCGGACGCGGCAGGCCGTGGCGGGCCTCGAACGCGCGCACGCGCAACGGGGCGGTCGCGGCCTCATTTTTGCGCCGCATATCAGCGGCGCGCCCCATGAAATCCTGGAGAACGTCCGCGCGGCGGTGGATGCCGGCGCCACCGGAGTAATGTTCAGCGAAACCTTTGCCGGCGGAACGGTCCGGATGGTGCGGGAGGCGACCAAACACTTGAAGAGTCCTCCGGCTATTTACGGTCACAATGCCGGCATCGGCCTCAAGACGCGCGGGATCTGGAGAGAAGTGATCGATCTGCTGGCCCGGCTGGATGGAATTGATTTTCGACAAACGGCGCCGGTGAAGCCGGGCCTGCCCTTCCTTAAGCCTTACGGACAGGAATGGGAGGCCTCCGAAGCCGTTCTGACGCGGCCGTTGCCCGGCATTAAACCCGCCATGATTGTTCGCGCCGGCGCACTGGACCAGGGCAACATCGGGCTTAACCTGGCCGACGCCGAAAAACGCGGCCTCACCGAAAACGTGTTGTTCCTGGCCGGCTCCGCCATTAATTCGATCCAGAACGCCCAAGGCCAAACCGACCCCAAGCTTGGCGCCGAAGCCATGATGCAGGCGTTGGAAGTGCATCGATCTCGCGAGCTGAGCGGCGTGCCGATGGAAGAGCATTTGCCGGCGCTCACCGCCTTGGCTGAGCGGAAGCAGTTCAACGCGCTGCGCGAGGCGTTGCGCCAAAGGTATCCGAAACTGCGAGACTGACTGGCGCATGGCGGTGCACGCCCAAAATCATTTGCGGGCTGGTTGCCTTTCCAATACCTTGACAACGTATGAGTGCGCTCGAAGCAGTTGTTGAGAAGATCAAAGCTTTGTCTGAAGAGGAAGCACGCGATCTCCTGGCTTGGCTGGACCGTCAGCAGCGTGTGCGCGATGAGGAGGATGAGCAGGACATCGCGGCGGTCCGGCACGCGCTGGTTGAACCTGGCGAGAACATCCCTTGGGAGAAAGTCAAAGAAGAAGCCGGCCTGAAATAATGGCTTACACCGTCGAGTTAAGACCCGCCGCTCGCAGGGAGTTCCAGCGTCTCTGAATGAAAAAAGACTCCCGCCTCCTCCACCTCGGCATCCTGGGCTGCGGCCCGATCTCGCAGATCGCCCACTTCGACGCGGTGCGCAAGGCGCGCAATGCCGAACTCTACGCGATCTGCGATGTCGCACCGGATCTCCTGTCCAAAATGGCAGCCGTGCATGAGCCTCGCGTCAGTTACACTCGATACGAAGAGATGCTCGCTGACCCGCAGGTGGAAGCGGTCATCATTGGCGTGGCCGACCCATATCACGTCCCGCTCGCGCTCCAGGCCATCGCTGCGGGCAAGCACGTGCTGGTCGAGAAGCCGCTGGGCGTGACCATCGAGGAAGGCGAGGAACTGCGCCGGCGCCTGCGCGAGACAAAACTGGTTCTGCAAGTGGGCAACAACCGCCGCTTCGATCCTGGCATCGTCTTTGCCCAAAACTTTGTGCGCGCGGAAATGGGTGCGATGCTGGCACTGAAAGCGTGGTATTGCGACTCGGCCTATCGTTACACGATGACGGACAACTTGCAGCCGATCCCTCGATTAAGCGCCCACGCCAGGCGTCCGGAAGGCAATTTCAAGGCGGACAAGCGCCGCTATTTCATCCTGACCCACGCCAGCCATCTGGTGGATACGGCGCGCTTTTTGGGCGGCGAAATCATCAGCCTGCGGGCGCGCTTCAAGGAAATGTTCGGCGCTTACTGCTGGTTTGTGGAAGTGGAATTTGGGAGCGGTGCCTTGGGCCATTTGGACTTGACTATTCCGGTTCGCGGCGACTTCGAAGAGGGCTTTCAAATCTATGGCGAGCACGGCAGCGTCAAGGGACTCGTCTTTCTGCCCTGGTTTCACAAGTCAAGCCAGGTCGAATGTTTCTCGGCCAAGGATGGCCAGTTCCATCGTCCGCTGGGCGAGGATGCCCACACCTATAAACGCCAGATTGAAGGTTTTGCCGACACGATCTTAAGTGGAGCGCCACAGCACGGCGCGAATATTGACGACGGCGTGGCCACCCTGCGCGCGCTGGTCGCGATCGCCCGCTCGGTGGAGACTGGCGTTTGGGTGCGGTTGGATGAAATGGCAGGAGGAGTGTAGGTAAGAAACTATGCGCCTCGGCATCTTCGTCAAAGTCTTCCTGCGGCCCACGGTGGAAGCAGTGCTGGATGCGGTCGCTCCGCATGGTGTCCAGTGCCTCCAGTTCAATTTTTCCTGTGTTGGCCTGCCGAACATGCCGGAGCACATTGAACCGGCGCTGCTCGACCGTATCCGCCAAGCCTTCGATGAGCGGGGCCTCAAGATGGCGGCGGTTTCCGGAACGTTCAACATGATCCACCCCGATCCGGGAGAGCGCCGCCAAGGCTTGCTGCGCCTGCGGGAATTGGCTTCAGCATGTCCGCGCCTTGGCACTTCGGTCGTCACCCTGTGTACGGGCACGCGCGATCCGGAAAATATATGGCGCGGCCATCCCGGAAACAACTCCCCGGCCGCCTGGAATGATTTGTGTCATTCGTTGGCCGAAGCGTTGGGTTTCGCCGAAGAATTCGGGGTCACACTGGGTGTCGAGCCGGAAGTCTCGAACGTGGTGGACTCGGCCAGAAAAGCCCGCCGGCTTTTGGATGAAATGAGATCGTCCCGGCTCAAAATCATCATGGACGGAGCCAACCTCTTTCATACGGGCGAACTGCCGCGCATGCGGGAAATTCTTAATGAAGCGTTCGATCTGCTGGGCCGGGACATCGTCATCGCCCATGCCAAAGACCTGAGTCATGATGGTGAAGCCGGTAACCTGGCGGCCGGCGCCGGGGTGCTTGATTACGATCATTACCTGGCGCTGTTGCAGAGCACAGGCTTTGGCGGTCCGCTGATTCTGCATGGGTTGAGTGAAAGCCAGGTCCCAGGTTGCCTGGCTTTCTTGAGAGAAAAAATGAAAGCGCTGGTCGGCGTGCATTCTCGCGGCCAGGGAGATGAGCCATAATGCCTTTCTTCACCCGCGACGGCGTGAAATTTCACTACCGGTCGAAAGGAACGGGGGACCATCCGTTTTTCTTTCAGCACGGACTGGGCGGCGATGTGGAGCAGCCGTTCGGTTTGTTTCAGCCTCCGCCGGATGTTCGTTTGCTGGCCTTTGATTGTCGTGGCCACGGCTCGACCGCGCCGCTGGGAAATCCCGAGAAGATCGGCTTGCGTCCCTTTGCCGAGGACTTGCTCGCTTTCATGGATCACCTCCAGATAACGCGCGGCTTCATCGGCGGCATTTCCATGGGCGCGGCAGTGGCGCTGAATTTTGCGCTGCAGTTTCCAGCGCGCGTGCAAGGACTCGTCCTTTCGCGTCCCGCTTGGCTGGATCATCCCAATCCCTGGAACGTGAGCATGTTTGACTTGATTGCCGGTTTGATCCTCCAGCATGGGCCGGAGCACGGTCTGCAGGTGTTTCTGAAAAGCCAGGAATACCTGGAGGTTTTGCGTCAGTTTCCCGAGACGGCCCAGTCATTGGCCCGTCAATTCGACTCTCCGCGCGTTGAAGAAACCGTCTTGTGCCTGGGACGAATTCCGCGGGACACCCCGTGTCGCGACCGCCGTGAATGGGCCAAAATCAAAGTGCCCACCCTGGTCCTGGCGAACAAGTGGGACCCGATTCATCCCTTTGCCTACGGCGAGGTCCTGGCGCGAGCGATTCCGGGCGCGGAGTTTCGGGAGATTGCACCTAAATCCGTCAGCGTCGCGCAACATGGCCGTGACGTGCAGCAGTTCATCGAGGAATTTTTGCGCCGACAAATTGGCTGGCTGCCGGCGGCCAAGGAGTAAATCATTGGCCTGAAATTATGTTGAAATGTTCAACTTCACTGTGGTCGGCTGACCTGGCCAATTTGGCCTCGGAAATGAAACGCGTCGCGCCGTACTCGGAGCGTTTTCACATCGACGTGGCGGATGGCCATTACGTCAAGACATTGCTCTTCTTTCCGGACCAGGTGAAGGCGCTGCGGCCCCACACCCAGTTGCCCCTGGAAGTGCATCTCATGGTCACCGATCCGTTGAGTTGGATCGAGCCCTTTGCGGAGGCGGGCGCCGACAGCATCATTTTCTGCTTCGATTCGACTGACGATCCGGCCCGAGCGCTGCGCCGCATCCGATCTCTGGGCAAGCCAGCCGGCGTTTCCCTGCTTATTACCGAGCCACTGGACGTGCTGGAGCCGTACTGGGAACTTCTGGATATTGTCACGATCGTCGGAACCGCCATGGGCATCAAAGGCGCTTCCATGGATTCCTCGGTTCCCGGCAAAATCCGGCGCGCGCGCGAGATCATCACGCAGCGCGGGTTGCACACGGAGATCGAAGCTGATGGCGGCATCCGGCGTGAGACCGTGCCGTTGTTGAAGGCCGCCGGAGCGGATTTTATTGTGCCAGGCTCGCTCATGTTTAAGGATGACCCGCCGGCCATGCGCCGTTGGCTGGCCAGCCTGTGAATCTCAAATTTGGAATCTGAAATTTGAAATTTCAAATCGACATACTGGGTCTGGGTTGCACAGCCGTGGATGAGTTGATTTATGTGCCTGCTTACCCGCCAGCCGATGCCAAAGCGCGCGTGTTGCGGCGCGAGCGGCAATGCGGCGGGCTGACCGCCACGGCCTTGGTCGCCGCCGCGCGTCTTGGCGCCAGATGCGCTTACGCCGGGGTGCTGGGTGAAGACGGCCAATCGCGGTTCGTTTTGGACTCCCTGCAACGGGAAGGCGTGGATGTCAGCCACGTCCTCCGTCGCGCGGGCGTGCGCCCTATCCAATCGGTCATCGTGGTCGGTGAAAGGCGCAAGACGAGGAATATCTTTTTCTCTCTGGACGGAGTCTTGGGAGCCGGCGCCAAGACTCCCTCAAAGGAAGTCGTATGTTCTGCCGGTGTGTTGCTGGTGGACCTCTATGGCGTTCCTGGGATGATTCGCGCCGCGCGCCTGGCTCGCGCAGCCGGCATTCCGGTGGTGGGCGACTTCGAGCGGTCGGATGTGCCCGGTTTTGACAGATTGCTGCCTTTGGTCGATCACCTGATAGTGCCTTCCGACTTCGCCTGCAAGTTAACCGGGGCCAGCCATCCGGCGGCCGCTGCCGCCAAGTTGTGGGCGGCAGACTCACCTCCAAAATGGCGCCGAAGTGTCGTCGTGGTGACATGCGGGGCCAACGGCTGCTACTACATCGACTCGGAGAGAAAACAGCCGGAGCATGGTCCGGCCTTTAAAGTCAAGGTGTCGGACACCACGGGTTGCGGCGACGTGTTTCATGGCGCATACGCGGCGGCGCTGGCTCGGGGGATGGCGCTGCGGGAGCGGATTCGCTTTGCGGCCGCGGCGGCGGCTCTCAAAGCGACCAAGCCCGGCGGCCAGGCCGGCATTCCGACGCGGGCAGCGCTGGAGGAATTCTTACAGGCGCAAACCGCACCGCTGCAAACCGGCCGCAGGCTGGAGGCATAGGAAAGATCGAATGAACACAGCCCAGCCAACGCCGCAAACAAAGTCGTTAAAGCGTTACAGCGTTCAATCGTTAAATGAGTTGCACGGACGCTACATTCGCGCAGCCTGCAAACACATTCATGGATAGTTGTACCAAGAATTTGGCCCAGGAATTGGAGGAAGCATTGGCCACAGTGCCGGTGCTCGACATCCACACTCACCTGGTCGGTGGCAAGCTCGGCGCACACGGGCTGCACGACCTTTTGCTTTATCACATGGTGGTGAGCGATCTCTACGCGGCCGGCTGTCCGACGGGCGCGCGGCTGACGCAATATCCGAGCTGGCCAAGCAAAGAGGAGGCACATGGTCGCATCCGGGAAGCGCTCCCCTTTTTGCTGCACATTCAAAATACGAGTTCGTTCTGGGCTTTGCGCATGATCCTGGCGGACCTCTATGACTGCCGGGAGCCGATCACGGCGCAGAACTGGCTGCGCCTGGACGAAATGGTGCGAGAACGGGCCGAGGACCGCGCCTGGCATCACTCGATTCTAGACCGGCTAAACATTCAGCGCACCGGCACCGAAATCGCGCGGCGGGGGGCAGGGGAAGATGATGACCGACTGCAATACGCGCTCGAATGGGGCTTCTTCACGCGTTGCCAGTGGGGCGAATATGACACGGCGCTTTACGAGCTGGAACGTTGCTGGGGGCGGACGCCGTCCAGTCCTACGCCTATCGGCGCCGGCACGCGTCCCCCGGTCGAGCGCACGATCCGGTCCCTCGACGACGTGCATGCGGCGGTCGAGCATTATGTCGAGACGATTCCTTACGGCCAGGTCATTGCCACGGCCACGCATCTTTCCACGGAGATTGATTATAGCTTGGTGAACGATAGCGAGATGGAAGCGGCCTTAGCGGTCCGGTCGCGGGCCGGGCAGAGAGAGCGCGACATTTACGCGTCTTACATTAACGAGGCTTTCCTCACCCGATTGGAAAAGCACGGCCAGGAAATTGTTTTTCAATTCAGCTTTGGCGCCGAGCCTCTGCCGTTTGAGACGGGCAGCCGATTGTCTCAACGCACCATTGGCCAACTGGCCGGGATCATCGGACGCCATCCGCGATTGCGCTTTCAATGTTTTCTTTCCAGCCGGCACGCCAATCAATCGCTCTGCACGCTGGCGCGCGAGTTGCCCAACTTAAGCCTGGCCGGTTACTGGTGGCACAACTTTTTCCCGGAAACGATCCGCCAAGTCATGGCCGAGCGCCTCGACATGTTGCCGGCCAACAAGCAAATCGCGTTTTTCTCCGATGCCTATTGTGTCGAATGGAGCTATGGGAAAGCGATGCTGGTGCGGAAGCAGATGGCTGAGGTGCTGGCGCAGAAGATTCAGCAAGGCCAATACACACGCGAGCTGGCGATGGAGATCGCGCGCGCGATTCTCTACGACAGTCCGCAGTCGCTGCTCGGCATGGCGCCCCGGTCTAGCGTAACCAAGGCGGCGGCGAATTGAGCTGAGTCTTGTTCGTTTGTTGGGAGATCGGAATCGCAAAGTTCCTGATCTCACTGCGGCTGTCCGGGGATCGAATGTGATGCAAGTATGCCCTGACTGCCAGGTGGTGTTTCCCCGAGTTGCGGGCCGCAAATTCCCTCCCCAAGCGTTGACATTCCCAGGAAGTCAAACATCCTTGTTTTGCATGAAAACGGCCACGTTGAGACGGTTGCGACACGATTTCGGCAGCGTCTTCTCCAACCCGCCGTTCAACGTCAACGCCGTGGACGCCGCCAACTGCGAAGTGCGAAGTCCGAGGTGCGAAGTTCGTCCAGTTCGGCAATCGAAATTCGTCATTCGTCATTCCCCCTGCCTCTGGATTCAACTGTTCCACTCCGCGCTGAATGAAAAGGGCCGCGCCGGCTTCGTCATGGCCAACTCCGCCTCCGACGCCCGCTCCTCCGAACAAGAACTCCGCCGCCAGTTCATCGAAAGCCGCGATGCGAATGAACGAGCGGCCAATCCATGAAAGAGCCTATGACAATCATCCTTGAAGCAATCCTCGCTTACCTCATCAACCTCGCTTCCGGCGAACGCTCCGCCGCCATCGCCGCTTCTCGGGAGCGCAAACTCAAGGAAGCACTTGAGCAAGAGGAAGCCTTGAAGAAGGCGCTCGCTTCCACCCGCTCTGTTCGTGACGAGGTTCGTGCCACCTGCATCGAACTCGCCCGCAGCCGAACGCGGCTGGGCGTCACGCCGCAGGAAGAACCGGTCTGGCGGCTTCTCTCCGACGATTCCTTCCAAACCGACCTAACCGAATGGCTCATGGCTGGCGGCATAGCCGAAGGCAACGCGGCCAAGGACAGGTTGTTGCGGGCGATGGAGCTTGCTCTTTCCGATGCCGGCGTGAGTCCCGAGCAGATCACCTTCCTGAAAACCGGCTACTTCGACGCCTTGGAGAAAGCCGTATTCGCGAGCCCGATCCTCGCCCACTGGCGACACCAACTGAGCCTCGATTACCTCCGCGAACAGGTGGCCGTGCTGCGCCGGCGCGCCGAGGAAGCTGCCGGCGTGTTCTCCCCCGAGAAGCAAAAGGCCGCCCTCGACCGTTACTGCGAAAAGGCACTCAACGCGTGGGACATCATCGATCTGTGCAATCTACCGGAGGGCGACATCCACATGGCGACCCAAAAGCTTCTCCTCCGCCAGCTCTACATGCCCCTGCGTATCGAGGTCGAGCCGACTAAGCAAGGCGAAGGGGACGATGCCGCGCTGGCCAGACTGGAAGAACAGCGCGAAATCCGCCGCCACCGCGAAGCCGGGCATCTCTTGACGGATGAACACGATCGCCCAAGCCGCGAGATCTCGCGCGCTCCCGTCGGTGAACGCTTGACCGCGTCGAGCCGACTGGTTGTTCTCGGTGACCCCGGTGGCGGCAAGACCACTATGCTCCGTTGGATGGCCACTGCCTACCTGCTGCGGCACAAGGGCGATGCTGCATTCAGCCAAGTTCCCGACAGCCAGACCCTACCCAACAAGCCATGGATTCCTGTGCTCATCCGCTGTCGTGACCTGGGCGAACAGGACCTCTGCCGCTGCTTCACTGACTTCCTAACCCAGCACCTCAACAAGACGGAGCTTCTTCCGGCGGAGGCGGAGGTCATGCGGGCCGTCATCCTCGACCGCATTGCCAAAGGCGAAGCCCTTCTGCTCGTGGATGGTCTGGACGAGATTACGAATCCCCGTGTGCGCATGATGTTCTGCCAGGAACTGGAGCGCACCGCTGCCCGCTATCCCGCGCCAATCGTCGTCACTTCGCGCATCGTCGGCTACCGCGACATGCCTTACCGCATGGGGTCGGGTTTCGAGCATGGTCAAATCGCCGAACTCAACCGCGAGGACAAAGACCTCTTCGCCCGCCGGTGGGTGGAAGTTACCGAACAACATCAGTCCACTGACGAAAAGGCGAAACGCGCTCAGGAATTACTTGATGCCCTGCACTCCAACGACCGCATTGAGCGCCTCACCGGCAACCCCATGCTTCTGACAACGCTGGCCTTGGTAAAGCGCAAGGTCGGCAAACTCCCCAACCGCCGAAGCGACCTCTACGCTGAAGCTGTCCAAGTCCTGCTGAATTTCAATCCGAGGTATCGTATAATCGACAAAGCCGAAGCCATTCCACAAATAGCATACTTGGCGTATGAGATGTGCCGGCTTGGTGTCCAACAGCTAACAGAGGATCAGGTTCTGGAGCAGCTCGATAAGTTCCGCCACGACTATCCCAATGTTCGTTCGGTTCGCGTTCATGAACCGCATAGTTTCCTAGAACTTCTCGAAGCTCAGTCGAGCATTTTAATCAAGTCGGGAAGCGCTTGGCAAAGGAACAGCACAGTAGATGAGCCGGTTTGGGAATTCCGCCATCTCACCTTCCAGGAATACCTCGCTGCTCGGGCCCTGCTCGATGGGCGGTATCCCGGTCGTGACAAAGCGAAGACGCTGGCAGAGCACGTCGCACCGTTGGCTGGTGCAGTGCAGAAAACTAAGAGTCGCCGCTCTGTTCTCGAATCGGAGGAAGAGGTAGAAGTCCCTGAATCGTGGCGTGAGGCGCTGCGGCTTCTGGTGGCCGACTGCAACGACGATGATGTGGACGATGTGCTGCAAGCAATCCTCACACCGACACCAAACGAGGACGCAGGCAAGACGTCTCGACCGCGAGCGGTGTTGGCCGCTCTTTGTCTCGCGGATGAGCCGAACGTCAGTGAGGCCACCGCGACTTGTGTTCTGCAAGCTTTCGTAGAAAGGATTGGTCCATCTGACGGCTTGGGCCATCTGAATACGCCGCTTGATGCTGCTGCGATGGCCGTCGGCGGAAGCCATTGGGCACCACTATTCACGCGTCTCTTGGTGACAGAGTTTTGTAAGCGTATTCCGGTGGAGAGGGAACGTGTAGGTGCTTTATGCGGGATGGTCGAAGTTGGCATCCGCACTGGTTCATCTGAGGACGAATGTCGTTGGCTTTCAGGTTTGGAATCGCGGCTTAAGTCTGGAAATCCAGCTGAAGTTACATCGGCAGCTCTGGCTGTTACTGTAGCTGCTTTTAAAACTGTTGGAGAATTGGCGATTACGCAACGGAAGATCGCGGAAACGCTGCCAAGCCTAGCTGGGGTGCTAATCACACTCTTGAAGTCGGACGTGAAGGCGCGTCACGCTGTCACTTGGGCTCTTTTTTGGCTTAGCGGCGGTAGCGTGGGGGAACAGCACGCGCTTTGGCGGGCAGACTCGTTGGCAGTCGCTGCCCTTAATGACGCTCTTATTACCACTCCATCGAGCGAGACGCGCACTCGGGAAAAGATCGTCACAATCATTGGTGCCAGCAAGAATCCCGTAGCTGTCGCGCCGCTGCTGGCCAAGCTCGACGACCAAGACACAGATGTCCGGCGGGCTGTCATCGAAGCGCTGGTGAAGTTGGGCGACCAACAGGCCGTCGCGCCGCTGCTGGCCAAGCTCGACGATCAAAGCAAGGATGTTCGGCAGGCCGTTATCGAAGCGCTGGGGCAGTTGGGAGACAAACAGGCCGTCGCGCCGCTGCTGGCCAAGCTCGACGACCAAAACCCCGCGAACCGAGCGTCCGTAGCGGCAGCTCTTCACGCTTTGAGAGAACCAATGGGAACGGCAGCACTCAAACTGTGCCTCACCTTGGCAGATGCTGAACAGCGCCAAACCGCTGTCCGCAGCCTCGCTCGCGGAAGGGACGATTTGGATCAGCGCCTCCTCTCTCGCGATCTCGACGCTGCCGATCCTTGGTTAGACCCTCAAGAATCCGTCACGGATGCCCAAGTCACCAACGCGTCGAGCAGACTTAATCTTACTCCAGATCAGGTCCGTTCCCGATACGAGGCGCTGGCAGTCGATTTGAACCTAAAGTTGAGTTGGAAGAACTAACCAGCAAGCGGTGAGGTGAAAGGGTTGGTTGCGCGCGGCGTTGGAGCGGTTGAATCCCGCGCTGCCGCCCGAGGCCATCACCGCCGCCGTGGATGAACCTGGAAGAAGCAGTTTAGCCGCAGAGAACGCAAAGAACACAAAGAAAGGCAGGCCGTTCCATCAATCGACAGGTTCACCCGGCGAGTGGGAAGACCCAAGACCTCAAGTTGTTTATTCTGCGATCTTTGCGATCTCTGCGGCTAGTGAATTGCCGTTTTAAGGATGAATTGACCCGCGACCGTTCCGCCATGAGCCTGGAATCGGCGAACCGCGAGGCGCATCTGCTGCCCAAGGAAGGCATCAAGGTGTCCGAGCCGGATACGGATTCGACACCTCACACCGGCTCGCAACCTGGGCGTCGTAGCAACGGACGTGAGTCCGCTCGGATTTCCTCCCCCGGAGAAATCAGAGCCGAACTCACGTCGGCTGCTACGGATTCAGGAGGCAGAGCAGGCGGCGGGCAGAAGACGGAGCGGTTGCGCGTGGTGGATTGGGAGCATCCGGCGAACAACGATTTCCTGCTGGTCAGCCAGTTCAGCGTCACCGGCGCGCTCTCCGAGGCTTCAGCATTCATCCTTCTGCCTTGCCCCGGCTTGGTGGTCATCGAGTTGAGAAAGCCCGACGCGGGAGAAATGACGAATGCCGATTTTCGATTGTCGAACTGACTGCACTTCCGAATTCGCACCAGGTTCGACACGTCACTCCGGCCCTCTCCTTGTTCGAGGCGGAGAGGGAGAATTGCAGCGTCGAACTGTCTGCACTTCGGAATTCGCATTTCGCATTTCGGACTTCCCTTGGCCGGGCTGGAGAAAATCATCCGGCAGAACCACCAGTTCCTCGGCGTGAACAACGCCATCGCCTCGATGCTCCTGGCAGGAGGCGCCGAAAACGGAGCTTGGTTTCCGGCCTCACAGGCGCAGAATCGCCGAAAACGAACCCGATGGAAGCCCAACCGCATCCCATGAAATCAGCCCTTCTCGTACTCGTCGCCTTCCTGTCGTCCGCCCCGGACTCCCAGGTCTTCGCCGCCAACGTGACCGTTTCACTGAGGCCGATCCGCGGGGAAGTCATCATCAACCGCAAGACCTCGGCGTGGGAGTCGCAGCAGGTGCAGGAGCCGTGCATCCTGCCCAACCCGAAGGACCCGGCGCGCCTCGTAATGTTTTACTCGGGCGTGCCCGCGACGAACCGGAACCTCTGCTTCATCGGCAAGGCGTGGGCCCTCAAGTCCGACCCGTTCACGTGGCATCAGGACGAGAACAACCCGGTGTTCAGCCCCGGAAAACAGGGCTGGGATTCCGGGAGCATCCGGCTCGACGCCGTGCTCTACCTCGCGGAAGAGGATGCCTACTACATTTACTATTCCGGCACCACCGCCTCGGTTCAGGACCACATCGGGCTGGCCATCTGCCCGGCCGGGGCCGACGGATATTCCGGCATCACGTCCGCCGCCATCCGGCGCTTCGGCACGCAGCCGGTGCTCGCGCCCGAGCCGGCCGCGCCGTATTTCGAGCAGATGGCCTCGCAGG